>DASRME010000068.1:0-2953 GCA_035648095.1 Atribacterota bacterium
AATGATTCAAATGTCTTGGTTCTGGGAGGTAGAGACATTGGATCAGGAGTGGCTAGAACAATTGTAAGTGTTTGGTTAAACACTAACTTTAGCCATGAAGAAAGGCATATTAATCGTTTAAATAAAATAAAACAAGAGGAAGATAAAATTTATAAATAAATCAAACCAGTATCCAGTATCGAGTATCAAGTATCGAGTGGAACAGAATAGTAACAGTATATACAAAACACAGTAAGATAGAAGACTAAAAAATAGTATCTTGTATATAATGAATATAAGAAATATATGTTCCAGAGTCCATTAGCTAGAATTAAAATTTAAAAGTCAAAATTAAACACTAAGAGTTTCCCAAAATCTTTACCCGATACTCGATACTGGATACTTGATACTGTAAAAAAAGGAGGAAAAGTCATTGTCAGAAGTAATCATTTTAGATCACCCTTTAATAAAACACAAAATTACTTTAATAAGAGATAAAAATACCCAGGTGAAAGAATTTAGGGAATTAGTAAACGAGCTATCTAATTTAATAGCTTATGAAGCAACCAGGGAAATAGAATTAACGGAAATTGAAATTGAAACTCCCATTTCCAAAACTAAAAGTCAAATAATCTCAGGGAAAAACATTGCTATAATAGCTATTTTAAGAGCAGGTTTGGGTATGGTGGACGGAATACTAAAACTCATTCCTCCTGCAAAAGTGGGACACATCGGAATGTATCGTGATCCTGATACTTTAAAACCCGTAGAGTATTATGCTAAATTACCATTTGATATTAAAGAAAGAAAAGTTATTATTGTTGATCCGATGTTAGCAACCGGAGGTACAGCCGTTGCCTGTATAGACTATATCAAAAAATGTGGCACGGTAGATATAAAGTTTATGTGCATAATTGCAGCTCAGGAAGGTATAAATATGGTACAAAAATTCCACCCGGATGTAAAGATATACACGGCAGCTGTTGATGAAAGATTAAATTCACATGGGTATATAGTTCCGGGCTTAGGAGATGCTGGGGATAGATTATTTGGCACTAAATAGTATTTAGTATATCGTATATCGTATATCGTATATCGCAGAGAAAACAGAAGACATAATTCAGAAACCAAGATTCAGAATATTAGACAGCAAATAGAGTTTAAGTTTCTTACGAAATACGCAATACGATATGCAATATACGAAAATGTTTTGAATTATGATTTTTCGCCTTTCTTTTTGCGTTTTGAGCTATAAATTTTACTAAATTATGCAATATGTTATCTTCACTTATTACTCATTACTGTATTTTATACGACATACGACATACGATATACTAAATTTATTAAAGGAGTTGCAAATTTATGAACCGTCCAACATGGGATGAATATTTTATGGAAATCACTGAATTAGTTTCCAGGCGTTCTACCTGTTTAAGAAGAAAAGTTGGAGCAGTAATCGTACAAAATAAGCGAATACTTACTACCGGATATAATGGTGCACCCAGGGGGCTGCCTCATTGTTTGGAAATAGGATGTTTAAGAGAAATAAAAAAAGTTGCTTCCGGAGAAAGGCAGGAATTATGCAGAGGATTACATGCTGAACAAAATGCTATTGTACAGGCTGCGTTACACGGCTTAAGTATAGAAGGCAGCATATTATATTGTACAACTCAGCCTTGCGTTACTTGTGCTAAGATGATTATAAATTCAGGAATAAAGAAGATTATTTATAAAGAAAAATACCCTGATGAATTAGCACGAAAGATGCTGAAAGAAGCAGGAGTAGTTGAGAATCAATATGAATAAAATAAAAATTGCAATGATTTTCGGAACTCGCCCCGAAACCATAAAAATGTTTCCTATATTTTCAGAAATAAAAAAATATCCCCATCTCATAGATTACAGAATTATAGTGTCTGGCCAACATCGTGAAATGTTGGATCAAATGCTAGATATTTTTCAAATTATCCCTGATTACGATTTAGATATTATGGAACAAGGTCAATCTTTATCAGATATTACTAAGAATTGTCTTTTAGGAATTGGAAAAATATTAAAAGAAGAAAAACCGTCTATGGTGTTAGTACAGGGTGATACTACCACTACCTTTGCTGGAGCCTTAGCTGCTTTTTATGAGAAAATAAAAATAGGTCATGTAGAAGCCGGGCTTAGGACTCACAATAAATATTATCCTTTTCCTGAAGAGGTAAATAGACATCTAACCAGTGTGCTGACTGATCTCCACTTCACTCCCACTACCCAATCATATGAAAATTTGCTTTCCGAAGGAGTAAAAAAAGAAGATATTTTTATCTCTGGAAATACTGTGATAGATTCTCTGTTATTAATGATTAAAGAGAACTATATATTTAGAGAATCTCAATTAAAAGATAAAAAAATATTTGAGAAAAAGATTATTCTAGTGACCATGCACAGAAGAGAGAACTGGGGAGAACCATTAAGAGAAACTTGCCAAGCAATAAATAAAATAATTAACAAACATTCTGATATATCCGTAATTTTCCCTCTGCATAAAAACCCTGAAATAAGAAGGAATGTTAAGAAAATATTGCGAAATAAAAAAGATATTTTGCTTCTCGATACTTTAGATTATGATGATATGATTAACTTAATGTCTAAATCATATATTATACTTACAGATTCTGGCGGGATACAAGAAGAAGCACCTTCTTTGGGTAAGCCAGTATTAGTATTACGGGACGAAACAGAAAGACCGGAAGCAGTTAAAGCAGGTGTGGTAAAACTGATTGGAACTAACGAAGAAAGGATTTGTCGTGAAGTTGATTTACTCTTAAACAGTCGAGAAAAATATGCGGAAATGTCAAAAAATATTAATCCTTACGGAGACGGAAAAGCTTCAGAAAGAATTGTTAAAAAAATACTATACAATTTTAATTTAATCGATCAAGAGCCTGATGAATTTAAAACAAAAAAGGAAAAACAGTAATTTAAA
>DASRME010000069.1:0-6666 GCA_035648095.1 Atribacterota bacterium
TATTGGAAAAGACTACAATGAACCAAGGGAAGTTGATGCTAAGATAGTTAGACTTGCCAGAGATATTAAGGCCAAAATAATAACCAATGATTATAATTTAAATAAAGTTGCCCAGCTTGAGGGCATTGCTGTTTTAAATATTAATGATTTATCTAATGCTCTAAAAGCGGTTATTCTACCTGGTGAGGAAATGAATACCCAGATAATAAAGGAAGGCAAAGAACCAGAACAGGGGATTGCTTATCTTGATGACGGTACCATGATAGTAGTGGAAGATGGACATAGATATATTGGGAAAAAAGTGAATATTTTAGTAACCAGTATTTTACAAACTCCTGCCGGAAGGATGATCTTTGGTAGAGTAAAAAGTATTATGGATAGAAAATCTAATGAATTTAAAAATGTAGTTAGATAATCTTCGAGAAAATAAAGGATAACGTATAGAATTAGTTAGCTAGTTAGTTGGTTACTTGATTAGTTAGTTAAGGAAGTAAAATCAAAACAAATAACTAGGTAACTCAATTGACTGGTAAACCGGGTAACTGGCTAACCAAAATAATTATGATTTGAAAGGGAACAAAAAGATGTCATTAAAGATATACAATACCTTAACCCGGGAAAAGGAAGTGTTTATTCCTTTAAAAAATGGAGAAGTTGGTATGTATGTTTGCGGACCCACAGTGTACAATTATATTCATATAGGTAATGCCAGACCTTTTATAATATTCGAAGTAGTTAAAAGGTTTTTAAAATTTAAGGGTTACAGAGTAAGATACATACAAAATTTTACTGATATAGATGATAAAATGATAAATAAAGCAAAAGAATTAAATATTACGGTTTCAGAATTAGCAGAAAAATTTATTCAAGAGTATTTTATTGACGCTGATTCCCTTAATATTGAAAAAGCCGATGTTCATCCTAGAGCAACAGAACATATCAGGGAGATAATAAAACTGGTAAAAGGATTAGAAGAAAAAGGGTATGCATATGAAATTGATGGTGATGTATTTTTCGATGTATCCAAATTTAAAGATTATGGAAAACTTTCTGGTCAAAATATAGAAAAATTAAAATCTGGGGCACGCGTAGAAGTAAACGAAAGAAAGAAAGAAGCCATCGATTTTTCTTTATGGAAAAGAGCGAAGAAAGGAGAGCCTTCATGGGAGAGCCCCTGGGGGAATGGGAGGCCTGGCTGGCACATTGAATGCTCGGCCATGTCAATAAAATATTTAGGAAAAACTTTTGATATACATGCTGGAGGTTCGGACTTGATTTTTCCTCATCATGAAAATGAAATCGCTCAAAGTGAAGCTTATACCAATCAACGGTTTGTAAAGTACTGGATGCACAATGGTTATCTTTGTTTAAATAATGAAAAAATGTCTAAATCTTTAGGGAATATAATGAAAGTAAGAGATATTTGCCAAAACTACAAAGGAGAAGTCATTCGGTATTTTATTCTTTCAGCTCATTATAGGAGCCCTCTCAATTTTAGCGAAGAGCAACTTCAACAAGCTCAAAGTAGTTTACAGAGATTAGATAATGTAATTTTTAATGCAAGATATTTATTAAAACAAAATATATTTAGAAAATCTAAAAATAAAGATGACAAATTGATCTTAGAAAAAAGAAAAGAGAGTGAACAAAATTTCATAGAAGCGATGGATGATGATTTCAATACCCCTATTGCTCTTAGTCAACTCTTTGCTTTTGCAAGGGAGGTAAATATGTACTTAAACTCTCCATATGTAAAAAATAAAGAAGTACTTGAGGGAGTTCTTAAATTTTATCAGGAATTAGCTGGTGGAATATTGGGAATTTTAAAAGATTTTGATCAAGAAGAAAGTTTTGAGCAAGAAATAAAAAAATTAGTTGAAAAGAGAGAAGAAGCGAGAAAAGAAAGGGATTGGATTGAATCGGATCAGATTAGGGATAAATTACAGAAGAAAGGAATACTGCTCGAGGATACTCTTAGTGGAGCAAGATGGAAAAAAATATAAGTAACGTATCTCGTAAATTATATCTTGTAAAGAAGTAAATAATTAGGAATATTAAATTTGAATATCAAAATTTGCTTCTTTAACGAGATACTAGACAATAAATACAAGATACGACAATGAGATACAAAATACGAATTTCTAAGGAGGAACAATTAATGAGACTAAAAGAAGGGGAAAGGGGTTTTATTAATTGCCGGAATTATGATGATGAAGAACTTGTTTACTTAGCTTGCCAAGGAGATTTATTAGCAGAAGAATATTTGATCAATAAATATAAGAAATTAGTCAAAATAAAAGCCCGTTCATATTTCTTGATCGGTGCTGATACGGAAGATATCATTCAGGAAGGAATGGTTGGACTTTATAAAGCAGTAAGAAATTATCAGTTTAAAAAGCTTTCCTCTTTTAAAGCATTTGCTGAATTATGTATTACTCGACAAATTATTACAGCTATAAAAAGTGCTACTCGACAAAAGCACATACCTTTAAATTCATATATATCTCTTAATAAGCCAATTTATGATGAGGATTCTGATAGAACTTTATTAGACATTGTAGATAATATATGTATCAATGATCCTCAGGACTTATTTTTAAATAATGAAAAATTAGATAATCTTAAAGTAAGAATCAAAAAAATATTATCAGACTTAGAGAGGAATGTTTTAGAATCTTATTTAGACGCTAAATCTTATCAAGAGATTGCGGTTGATTTGGGAAGACATGTAAAGTCAATAGACAATGCTTTGCAAAGGATCAAAAGAAAGCTAGAATTAATTACGAAATAATTTTTAAAAACATTGACTAAACTATAAAAAATAATTATAATGTGAAAAATCGCCGATGTAGCTCAGTTGGCAGAGCAGCTGATTTGTAATCAGCAGGTCATCCGTTCGAAGCGGATCATCGGCTCCAGATAATATATCATAAATTTATATTGTGTATCGCGTATCATTCGAAGAAAATAGAAATAATATACCAAGAACCGGATTAGCATCATAACATATAGTAAAATTGTAGTTACAGTAAGGGATAAAATAGTTTGGAGATTTAAATATCAGTATCTTGTTTTTCTGGCGAAACACAAGATATAAAATAATGGGGAGGTACCAAAGTGGTTAAATGGAGCGGACTGTAGATCCGTTGGCTGAACGCCTTCGAAGGTTCGAATCCTTCCCTCCCCACCACTCTAAACATTTCGCCCGCGTAGCTCAGTTGGAAGAGCGCATCCTTGGTAAGGATGAGGTCACCGGTTCAATTCCGGTCGTGGGCTCCAGTTAAGTTAAATAGAAATAGAAGTATTGTTTTTTTATTTAAGGAGGAAAAATCAAATGGCAAAAGAAAAATTTGTAAGAACTAAACCGCATGTTAATGTGGGTACTATCGGTCATGTAGACCATGGTAAAACCACCTTAACCTCAGCAATCACTAAATATCTGGCTACTAAGGGTCTTGCCGAGGTGAAAGAGTTCGAGGATATCGATCGTGCTCCCGAAGAAAAGGAGAGAGGTATTACCATCCAGGTCTTTCATGCCGAATACGAGACTGAAAAGAGACACTATGCCCATATCGATTGTCCAGGGCATGCCGACTACATCAAGAATATGATTACCGGAGCGGCCCAGATGGACGGAGCTGTCCTGGTAGTATCTGCTGCCGATGGCCCCATGCCCCAGACCCGAGAGCATATTCTTCTGGCACGCCAGGTAGGAGTCCCCTTTATTGTAGTCTTCCTAAACAAGGTAGACATGGTAGATGACCCTGAACTGATCGAACTGGTAGAGATGGAGATAAGAGATCTTTTAAGTGAGTACGAATACCCCGGAGATGATATTCCCATAATCAAGGGTTCGGCTTTAAAGGCGATGCAGGCTACAGATGCAAATGATCCTGCCTACAAGGCCATTGCCGAATTATTAGATGCGATAGATAATTATATTCCTACTCCCAAACGAGATATGGATAAACCCTTTCTCTTATCAGTGGAAGACGTCTTTTCTATCACTGGTAGAGGGACTGTGGCTACCGGTAGATTAGAGAGAGGATTGGTCAAGGTAGGAGATCCAGCCGAGATAGTAGGGCTTGCTCCCCAGGTGCGTAAGACCGTAGTTACCGGAGTAGAGATGTTCCGTAAGACCATGGATCATGCCGAAGCCGGAGACAATATCGGTCTCCTTCTGCGAGGGATAGATAAAGAGGATGTAAAAAGAGGGCAGGTAGTAGCGGTCCCAGGTAGTATCAACCCTCATACTAAATTTAAGGGTGAACTCTATGTCTTAACCAAAGAAGAGGGGGGCAGACATACGCCTATCTTTAGTGGTTATCGTCCCCAGTTCTACTTCAGGACTACTGACGTAACCGGTACCATCACCTTACCCGAAGGGGTAGAGATGGTTATGCCCGGGGATAGGGTAACGGTTGTCGGTGAACTTATTACTCCTATCGCAATGGAAAAACAGCTCCGTTTTGCTATCCGAGAAGGGGGACGCACTATCAGTGCTGGAGTGGTAAGTGAGATAATCGAATAGTATATAGTATATCGGATATCGTATATCGTAAAGAGATATGCGATATGGATTGCCATTGAGTAAAGCGACGAAACAATCCCAAAAGGCAGTGTAAAGTTAAAAGTGCAAAACTAAAACTAAAAATAAAAAATTGAATTATTTTAAATATTTTAAACTACGATTTTAGTTTTTTAGTTTTGAATTTTACGAAATACGATATACGAACGACGATATACGAATTAATTCTTGACACTAAGTATAAAATATGGTAGATTTAGGCTTGTGCAATTTTATCTTTTATTAGGAGATATATTTAATGAGACAAAGAATAGTATTAGCTTGTAATGAGTGTAAAAATAGAAATTATAATAAATATAAGAGTAAGACGAATACTCCGGAAAGATTAGAATTTAAAAAGTACTGTAAGTTTTGTAAAGCTCATACTTTACACAAGGAAATAAAATAATTTTAGTTTAAAATATTATTTAAAAATTATTAAGGTCCGTAGCTCCAACGGCAGAGCACTGGACTCCAAATCCGGGGGTTGCAGGTTCAAATCCTGCCGGGCCTGCCATTTTTTTATTAGAATAGAGAAAAATAAAAATTGAATTGGGTGCAAAATGAAAATAAAAAATTTTTTCAATAAAATAAACATTTTTTTAAAAGAAGCTTTAGCAGAGTTAAAGAAAGTTATCTGGCCCACCCGAAAAGATCTTAAAAATAGCACAGTTATAGTTATTTCTTTTATAATTATCGTCTCTATTTTTATTGGATTAGTTGATATATTTTTTACCAAAATACTAACTTTATTTATGAAATAATAGACAATAGATATTTACTATTTTATGCTAAGCAAGGAAGAGAATTAATTGTTTACAATGACTTCAAATATAAAAAAATGGTATGTAGCTCATACTTATTCTGGGTATGAAAATAAAGTAAAATTAAATTTAGAGCAAAGAGTTAAATCTATGGGAATGGAAAGTCAGATTTTCCAAGTATTAATACCTACCGAAAAAGTCTTAGAGATAAAGTCTGGCAAAAGAAAATACGTACAAAAAAAAGTATTTCCAGGATATGTAGTCATTGAAATGATATTGGATAATAATTCTTGGCAAGTAGTAAGGAATACTCCGGGGATTACCCGTTTTGTAGGCTCAGGAGGGAAACCAGTACCTTTAAAGGAAATAGAAATAGATAATATATTAAAACAGATGGGAAAAGGCGAGAAAGCACCCAAATTAGATATTGAAGTAGGCGAAAATATTAGAATTGTCGTTGGTCCGTTTACCGGATATACAGGAAAAGTTAAAGAAATTGATTATGAGAAAAGTAAATTGAAGGCTTTTCTTTCCATCTTTGGTCGGGAAACATCTGTTGAATTAGGTTTTAATGATATAGAGAAATATTAATAGCTACCCAAAAAGCTTAACGACTAATTAAGTGTAATTGAGGAGGAATTTAATGGCAAAGAAAATAGTGTCTATAATAAAGTTACAAATACCAGCTGGTAATGCTAATCCTGCACCTCCAGTGGGCCCAGCTTTGGGCCAGCATGGGGTAAATATTATGGAGTTTTGTAAAACTTTTAATGAGAGAACAAGGCAAGATGTTGGGAGTATAATTCCCGTACTTATAAATGTATATGAGGATAGGTCTTTTACTTTTATTTGTAAAAAACCTCCAGTTGCCTTTTTATTGAAAGAAGCAGCGGGGATAGAAAAAGGTTCGGGAGTACCTAACAAAGAAATAGTTGCTAAATTATCTCTGGTTAAGATTGAAGAGATTGCCAAGCGTAAAATGTCTGATTTAAATGCCAATGATTTAGAAAGTGCTGTAAAAATAGTTAAAGGTACTGCTAAAAGTATGGGAATAGAGATAGAGAATAATAATTAATGTTAAGTTATGTGGAAGGATAAAATCCAATAATACCACAAGGAGGAAAAAATGAGTAAAAAAAGAGGTAAAAAATATTTAGAAGCCGTTAAAGATTACCAGAAAGATAAATTTTATGAACCAGAAGAAGCTTTAGATTTAGTAAAAAAACTTCATTGGGCAAACTTTGAAGAGTCTATTGATATTGCAATTAAATTAGGCATAGACACCCGACGTTCAGAAGAACAGGTAAGAGGAGCAGTTGATTTACCTCATGGTAC
>DASRME010000070.1:0-3008 GCA_035648095.1 Atribacterota bacterium
GTATTGTTATATTAGAGTAGTTTTGAAAATATAGTTTAGTAATAATTAATTATAAAGGAGGGAGTTATTATTAAAAAAAACATCTTTCTTTCAGTAATTATTTTAAGCTTTGTTTTTATTATCATATTTTCTCTAATTTTATCAGTCTCTTCTCAAACAATTAATATAAAAGATTATATCAAAGATAAACTTCCTTCCATATTTAGCTTCTATCTTTCCTCTCTTGATGATCTTGATTCAAATGAAAAAGAATTTATCGATTTATTAGAAAAATTACCGGGAAAAGAACAGGAATATTATGCCAAAGAAGTCTATAAAAATGGTTTTTCCCTGGAACTATTAGAAAATGTTAAAGACGGTAAAACAATTCAAGTTCCTACGAATAGATCCCCTTTGCCTTCCTTACCTAAACAAAAAGAAGAACCAACTGAAAGTTTACCTTCTCTTATAAAAAGAATCAAACCCTCTACGGTAATTATTTTTGTTTATGACGATAAAGGAGAATTTTTAAAGCTGGGCAGTGGTTTTTTTATCAGTCGGAATGGTGATGTGATTACTAATTATCACGTACTTCAGGGAGCAAGCTCTGCCGAGATAAAGACCGCAGATGAAAAAACTTATCCTATAACTTATATCGTAGCAGGAGATGAACAAAATGATATTATCCGTCTTTCCGTAAATATTCCTTCACAATATGTCTATCCTTTATCATTAAGCAAAACAATCCCAGAAGTAGGGGAAAGAATTATTGTGTATGGTAGTCCATTAGGACTGGAAAACACCGTCAGTGATGGGATTGTCTCTGCAATAAGAGATATTCCTGATTACGGAAGGATTATTCAAATTACTGCTCCTATATCACCGGGCTCTAGTGGTAGCCCAGTCCTAAATATGAAGGGAGAAGTTATCGGAATAGCTACTTTTCAAATGGTAGAAGGTCAGAATTTAAATTTTGCCATTCCCAGCGAAAGGATAGCAAGCCTTAATTTAATAGAAGAAAAGAAAACATCTATCACCGAAGAAGTTTTTGGGCAGGAAGAAAAAGAAAAAAAAGATTCCGATTATGTTTGGGAAGCTTTTGAAAAAGCAATATATTTTTTATTAGAAAAAGAGTATGAGAAAGCATTACCTTATTTGGAGATAGTGATTCAGATTGAACCTGCCTTTGCATATGTTGGTATGGGAATCTGCTATCAAGAACTTAAATCTTATACTAAAGCAATTCAAGCTTATAAGCAGGCAATAAATGTTACCCCAGATAACTTAAATTGTGTTGATATCTACATAAAATTAAGTGTTATTTATGATAAATTAGGTGAGTTCGCAGAAGCAATAGAAGCATGTAAACAAGCAATTCGTATTGATCCTGATAATGGTAAAGCCTACTACAATATGGGGCTTGCTTACCTTAAATTACATGATTTCACTCAAGCAATAGAGGCATGTAAGCGGACAATCCGAATCGATCCTGATAATGTTGATGCTTACTTTTTATTAGGTGGTGCTTATGGTGTTCTCGGTTGCAATAAAGATGCAATAGAGGTATTTATGCAGGCAATTCGAATCGATCCTGATAATATTGTTGCCCATTTTCTTTTAGGATTTGCTTATGTGAAAACCGGAGATATAAATTCCGCTTTAAATGAATACAAAATTCTTAAAGAGTTAGACATTGATAAAGCTAATGAGTTATTTGATATTATTTATTAATACAAGGTTAGTTTGAACAAGACATTAAAATATAAAATTGAATATAAGATGTAAGATAATATATGTTTAAAAAGTAAACTGAGAGGATTAACGATATGTGTAGTCATAAAATACAATTTTGGATACCTCTAATTAATTTTGAAACAAATAAAGATAGAATAGAGGTAGGAGACGAATTTGTTATCGAGAAACCTTCCACTTATGAAAAAGATGTGGTTTTTGGAGAATTAGCTAAGGAATTTGGAATTATTATTTCTTCTAAATATCTTTTGAAGACTTATATAAAAACAAATAAACTTGAAAAGAAACCACATGAGTTTTTTGAAGAAGCTACTATTAAGTTTGATAAGGCGATGATGCTATTTCAATTATTTAAAGAAGAGCTTATTGGGTTTAATCTGATTGTTGAACCTTTATCTAATACTGAAACATATGGTTTTTCTGCAGAAAATCTTCCTTATTTTATTTTCGATAAAAGACTAAAAGAAAAGGAATATCTTATTAATAATGATGAAATTGAATTATTAAGTAATCATTTTAGAGAATATAATATATTCTCTACTTCAGAATTTGACCTAGCTGTTAAATATTTTAATAGAAGCTATAGTCAGCATTTTTTAACTAATCAATTTTTAGACATCATGATTATTTTAGAGAATTTGTTTTTAAGAAATTCATCTTCAGAACTGAGATATAAATTGAGCATGAGGATGGCATACGTGTTAGGTGGTAATGATAAGAGAAAAAGGGAAGAAATATTTGATTTTATAAAAGATTCATATGATGTTAGAAGTAAAATGGTACATGGAAGTAATTTTCAAGGAATAGATAATCAAAGAATATTAAAACTCAGAAAATTAACAAAAGATTCATTAAAAATATTCTTTAAGAAGAGGGATTTATGTTTGGGGAAAAATTTAGATAATATAATTCTGAAAGGAAAATCATAACCTTAATTATTATATCTTAACAATAGATTAAAAAATATTATTATTTATTACTTTTTTAATGTATTAGTTTTATTATTTAGGTATATAATTTATCTGATATATTAATTATTTTCTATATAATACATGTTTAGAATAAGAGTAGGGAGCATGCTTATTGATAATTAAGGCATAATATGAAGTTAAACCGGACTTATAGCACTTACAGGAGGGCTAATTAACTCCTTTAGTTTATAGGTGTTTCGTAATTCTTCTATAATTTCACCCCAACAAAAAGTTCTGAACGCGTCCAATAGGGGGAGTTTGACAATAATCAGCCCTTTGGCCTTTTGCTGAAGGGCTTTTTTTATT
>DASRME010000071.1:0-2544 GCA_035648095.1 Atribacterota bacterium
GGAGTGAAAGAATTAGAACTTATAATTTTCCTCAAAATAGGATTACCGATCATCGCATTGGTCTAAATTTACATAATTTGGAAGAAGTATTAGAAGGAAATTTAAACGATTTAGTGGTGAATCTTTCGGAAAAATTAAAACAGAGCAGTGAAATATAAAATAATGTTGGAAAATAGGTATCAATTTCAAACTGTAGGGCAATCAATAAAAAATATTAGCAAAATATTTAAAAATAAGGGAATAGTAAATTCAGAAAGAGAAGCAGAGATCCTATTAAGTTATTTTTTTAAAATGACTAGAAGTGAGATATGCTTAAGTTATAATAGAGAATTAACAGATATAGAGAAAATAAAATTAGAAAATAATATTCAAAAAAGGATAGATAAGATTCCTCTTCAGTATATTACTAAACATCAAGAATTTATGGGGATGGATTTTTTAGTAGAAAAGGGAGTTTTAATCCCCCGACCCGAGACAGAAATTTTAGTTGAAGAAGCTATTAAAAAATTAAAAATCTATAAATATTCTACTAATTTAAATGTAGCAGATTTAGGAACTGGTACCGGTGTAATTGCCATAAGTATTGCTAAGTTCATAGATAATATCACTGTTTATGCTACCGATATATCTAAAAAATCTTTAAAAGTGGCTCTAAAAAATGCTCAAAACCATGATTGTAAAGATAAAATAACATTTCTTCACGGAGACTTATTTGAACCCTTTATAAATAAAATAGAAAAATATAGTTTAGAAGCAATTATCTCGAATCCCCCCTATATAGATTTTAATGATTTTAAATCATTGCCTCCCGAAATTAAAGATAATGAACCCAAGATTGCTTTATCTGGAGGAATTGACGGCTTAGATTATTATCGTAAAATTATAAAGAATAGTACTCAATACTTAAAAAAGAATGGTTTTATAGCATTGGAAGTGGGTTTTAGTCAATCGAAAATAGTGAAAGAGTTAATTGTTAAAGAGGGAAAATTTAATCAAGATATAGAAATTATTAAAGATTATTTAGGCATAGAGAGAGTAGTGATAGCATACAAAAAATAAAATGCGTATCTCGTGAATCGTATCTCGCATATCGTTCAGAACTATTTAGACAGGTTTTTACTTTCATTAATGTGGGCACGATACAAATTTATTTTGGCTCTGTTTTTCTTTTTCTTTACGAAATACGATATACCTACCAAAATATGGAGTTTAATAAAATGATCAAAACCATTTTATTTGTATGTACCGGAAATACCTGCCGAAGCGCTATAGCGGAAGGTATATTTAAAAAATTATTAAAGGCAAAAGAAATAAATAAAAATAGTTATTATATCCTATCTGCCGGAATTTCTGCTCTTCCCGGTATGAGTCCTACTCCAGAAGCAATTTCAGCTGCATCCGAACAAGGTGTAGATATTTCTCAATATAAAGCTCTTCAATTACAAGAAGGTTTAGTTAAAAAAGCAGATTTAATTTTGGTTATGTCTTATAGACATGAAGAATATATTCAGAAAAAATTTCCTTTTGTTCAAAATAAAGTTTTTCTTATTAAAAAATATGCTCAGAACCGTGAATTAAAAAATAATCAAAGTATGGATGAGAATTATGAAATAGTTGACCCCATTGGTGAGCCACTAGACTTTTATAGAGTTGTTGCAATGGAGTTAAAAATAAACTTGGAGAAGATAATTAATAAAATTATTAAGTTAAATAATAAATATGGTGGTGATATAAGATGAAAATAGCTTTAGGAAGTGATCATGGCGGTTATCATTTAAAAGAAAATTTGAAAGAATATTTAAAAGAACAGGATGTAGAATATATAGATTTTGGTTGCCAAAGTGAGAAATCTATAGATTATCCTGATGTTGGGTTTAAAGTTGCGTTAGAAGTAAAAAGTGGAAGATGTAACAAAGGAATCTTAATTTGTGGAACCGGGATTGGCATGTCTATTGTTGCAAATAAAATTGAAGGTATAAGGGCATCACTTTGCCATAACGAATTCACTGCGCGATGTTCCAGGGAGCATAATGATTCAAATGTCTTGGTTCTGGGGGGCAGAGACATTGGATCAGGATTGGCTAGAACAATTGTAAGTGTTTGGTTAAACACTGATTTTAGCCATGAAGAAAGGCATATTAATCGTTTAAATAAAATAAAACAAGAGGAAGATAAAATTTATAAATAAATTAAACCAGTATCAAGCATCAAGTATCCAGTATCGAGTGGAACAGAATAGTAACAGCATGTATAAAACATAGTAAAATAAAAGACTATAAAATAGTATCTCACATATAATGAGTATAAGAAATTTAGGATCCAGGGTCCATTAGCTAGAATTAAAATTTAAAAGTCAAAATTAAACGTTAAGAGTTTCCCAAAATCTTTACCCGATACCCGATACTGGATACTTGATACTATATAAACAAGGAGGAAAAGTCATTGTCAGAAGTAATCATTTTAGATCACCCTTTAATAAAACACAAAATTACTTTAATAAGAGATAAAAATACCCAAGTGAAAGAATTTAGGGAATTAGTAAAC
>DASRME010000072.1:0-3268 GCA_035648095.1 Atribacterota bacterium
TTTTTAGGTTTAGGATGAAGGAATTGAGATACAGTTTAATGAAGTTATTTTTATATTGAGGATAAATAGTTAAGTATTCTTCTAGCATTATCTTAGTCACACATATAATTTTGGCTGCATATCTAAATACTATAGGCTCCATTATTCTTGTCAATATCCGAGCAATACGAAATTTTACTCCATGCGAAGATTGAGATATCCTCGCTGTCCTCCAAGGGTCTCGCAAATCTACTACATAAGGTAACTTAAAAAAAAACTTTATAATTGGGCCTGCTATAAGCGGGAAAAAAGGACCTCCTGTTATATAAATCAAATTAGGTTGTTCTTTTTTTATTACTTTAAAGGCACTAGCTAGTAAAAAAGACAACCATCTAATACCGTCATCATTAATAAAATGGGACCACCCTATATTGGTTCGGTAAATATGAACACCATCTGGTATATCCTTCTCAAGGTCATAGTCTAACCATACCGACTTTGGGTAACAAGTCTTAGAAACAGTCAAAACTACAGGTTCCCACCCAAAATCTCTTAAATATTTAACAAATTTTGTTACTCGAAAAGTTCCTACTCCGCCAGCTGGTGGAAAGTATTGCGCGATCATTAGTACTTTTTTCATTTTGATATCTCCCAATCAAATTTTAGCAACAATTCAAATAATCTATAAATACCTGTTATCTAGCAAATCTTAATTTGCTTTCATCTATAGACCATATATCTAAAGCAGAAATAAAGAGAATACTTTTTATTTGATTTGATTTATTTTGATTTTTCATAGCATTTTATTCAACTTTTATTTATTATATATTAGTAATACTACTTTAAAATTCTTCTTCTAATTTTAAATATAATATTTTTGTAATCTTGGAAATCGGTCTTTTTTATTATTAAAATGTCACTCCATGATTTCTGGGAAATTTTACTAAAGGAACCAATTACTAATAAAGCAGCAACAATATATGCAATACTTGAAGCAAAGGCTGCACCAGAAATTCCCCATCTTGGAATAAGTAATAAATTCCAAGAGATATTTGCCATTAAGAATACCTAATTAAATTTTAAAATTAAGTTCGTTTCTCATGAATTCTCTAAATCTTTCTTCCCAATTTGAAACCCAGAAATATTCAGAGTTCGCTTTTGAATAATCTTTTGAATTATCTTTTATAGCTTCTATTAAATCCTCAACATTAGAAAATTTATAACCGATTCCCTCTGGTACATCACTATTTTCGATTATAAAAATCTTTTTCTCCGGAAACTTTAAAGCTTCAAATAGTGTTGTAGAACTATATCCAATTATTATACTGCTTTTTGCTATTAATTCATAAATATTATAATTTCCTATAATTTCAATATTAGAATAACTTTTTAATGAACTATATCGTTCTTTAAATGGTATCTCTCCAGGATGCAATTTAAAAATAATCTTATAATCATTAAATGCTCGTGACAATTCGTTAGCTATATTTACCATATGTTCGGTAACAGTCCCCTGCGAGACAATAAGAATAGTTTTTCCCCCTGGACTAATATTTTGAATTAACTTTTCTGATAACTCATTTAAATAAGGATATCCTACAACTATTTTCTTACTTGGTGTTCGAATATTTTCTACCCAATATTCCCCAAACATCAATAAATAATCAGGAAGATACTCTCTGCATTTATGATTCTTATTTTTAATACAAGATTTAGGATAATTATATGCATAATGCCCTTCTGATACGAATCCATGTTGCACTTCGATTACTTTAAATCCTGCTAAATGCAATATTTTTGTTAAAATAGCTTTGCCCCCAAGATAAGAAGCACAATGCACAAAAGCAATTTTATTTCTAATACGGGGTATAACCTTATTAAAATAAAACTGTTTTATAGTAGGAAATCTACTAAGAATCTTAGTAAGTACTATTTCTATATAGTCATTTGAAACTATACCTGGGAAAACAGAATTAACAGCTTTTAAAAAAGGTGCTATTTCATCCTTTTTTATAGTGTTCATATTTTTTTTATTTATTTCTGCATTTAATTTTAAAAGTATACTCAAAGTCTCAAAAATAAATGTATTTTCGTATTTAGGCAAAACATTTGGAAAAAATCCTCGAAAATTATTCTCAAAATTTAATGGTTTGGAAAAACTTTCAAAATATTTCCTTTCTTAGATTTCTTTATTTTAGACTTTCTTAATTAATATTATTTTTTTGATTATATTAACTTTAAAGATCTAAATTATATATTTATATTATCAAGTATATATATTTTTCACTATCTAGAATAAATTTCAACGAACATTATTTAATACCTTATTGTAAATCTCTATCGTTTTTTCAGCGTTTTTCTCCCATGTATAATTTTTGGCATATTCACATATAAGTTGTCTATCCCATTTTTTAGTTATAGCATTTATAATCCCCCTTGCAAGATCCTCGGGATTTTTAGGTTCCACAAGGACACCTGTATCTTTATTAACAATTTCTGGAATACCACCAACTTTAGTGGCAATAATCGGTAATCCACTTGCCATTGCTTCTACTAACACTGTGGGTAAACCCTCACTCCAACTAGGTAAAATAACAAAATCCGCATTCTTCATATATTCAGAAATTTTTTCGTGAGGGACCTGTCCAATTACTTCAATCACATTATCGATATCAAAAGTGCGTAAATGCTCTTTGAATTCCGCTATATCAGTTCCTTGTCCTACAACTACCCAAGATATTCTTTTGTATATATTTTGTTCTAACTTACGGATAATAATAATTGCATTTAATAAATCAAAAATACCTTTAGCTTTAATAATATGACCGATAAAAAGTATAATAAATTGATTATTTACTTTCCTTTTTTTAAAATATGTAGGTTTGAAATTAAAAGCCCTATGATTGAACCCGTTAGGAATAACTTTTATTTTCTCTTCTGGTACATTAAATTCATTATAACATTTATTTTTTAAGTGATAGCTAACAGTTATAATTCTTGAAGTATTGTTTAAGACCTTCAAGGAATGAGAAAAGATCTTCTTATTTCGATAAGGATAAATAAGAAGATCAGAACCATGAATAGTAACAATTAACGGAACGCCTATTTTTTTTCTTACTAATGTCCCAGCAAAGCCATCTGGCAAAAGACTATGAGCATGTATTAGGTCAAATTGAAATTTCTGATAAATTTTTGATACTATATCTTTAATCCCCAAATACATCCTCTGCCCAGACAAAGCGAAAAACCAAGCCCGAGGAAAAGTAACATAACGAGGATACCATATATT
>DASRME010000073.1:0-2153 GCA_035648095.1 Atribacterota bacterium
ATATAGGTGCAAGTTCTTTTCTTGGGTTATTATTAATTGGCATTTCAGCCACTCTCATCAGAAGCAATATTTCTTCATTGAACCGGGTAACACCACAATTAAAAACACAAACTACCTTGAAATCAGGTCTTGATGGTTTTAGGTCTTCTGGTGTTATTATTGGATTTTTCTCTGATCTAACTATGTTCATATTTATTGACCCATTATATAATTATCGAATAAACCAATAGATGTAAATTCGCTCCACGATTTTCAAAATTATTTAATAATTTCTAATCTTTTAGCAGCAAGATACGCCATTAAAAAGCATATATTTGATTCAGCCCCTTGATTTAAATTTAAACCTTCCGGATTTAATGCATCATGGCATGCGAAGTTTTCATCTACAAGAGGTATATTAATTATATTATTACCAAAAAACCATTGATACCATTTTTTAGCCCAATCTAAATACAAATTATCTTTGGTTGCATAATAGGCTTTTTCAAGACAACAAACCATATAACTTGCATCAATTGGTTGTTGGTCAAAAAAGGCTTTATTATTACCCTTAAGATACCATCCCTTATTCCCAATGGGTAAAGGGATATTATTTACCTGACAATTTTTTATTAAAAAGTCAGTTGTTTTTTGGGCAATTTCAAAACTGATTTTACAATTTCTTTTTAAATAAATCTCCCAAAGTGCCCAGGGGATAAGAGCATTTGCATAGACTAAATAATTTTCAAACCATACCCAATCATCAGAAGATGTTTCAAAATAAAAATGATGTAGCTTTGCTTTTAATTCATTTTCTAATTCGTGCTGGGAATCAAGATTTATTAAGCCCAATAAAGCGGTCGATATTGCTCTTATTGAAGTCCAGTTATGGGCATCTTCCATTAAATTTTTAATAATTTTTTTCATATCATCATTTTGATCACTCTTTGTCGTCAAAAGAGACCATAATGTTATTCCATAAGCTTCTTTTATATTAGATTTTGTATTATTTTCTTCATTTTTAAATATACCCTTACCATTATTGTCGTAATAAAAATGATAAAGTAAACCATCTTCTCTCTGTGCTTTTAAAATAAAATTTAAATAAATATCCTTTAAGTTTTTGTCTTTAAATCCATCAGCAATCATAAAAGCTCGTGCTTGATCTTCCAGGGCATATCCAAATTTAGGATCAGGTTTAGTTAGTTTTCCATGCTGATAAATTCCCATATTTGTAGTCATTGATCTTATTTTTTTTAGCGGGTCCATAAGGATTCTCCTAAAACCTCATCAAACAATTCCAGGTGTTGCAGAGCGACATTATACCAGGTCATTAATCTTCCGTATTTGTATGTTTTATTTTCAATTCTCAATTTCTTTGGAGGGTTTTTGCACATATCTATCACAGTATCTGCAATAGCCTGGGAATTTCGGAAAGGTACAATGATACCTCTTCCCTCTGCCAAAACTTCTTTTGCATACAGGTATGGCGTTGAAATACATATTTTCCCTGCCCCAATTGCATAGGCTAAAGCACCGGAAGCGGATTGCTGTGGGTCCAAATAGGGCGTTATATATATATCGATAATTCTTAACCATTCTACCAGTTCTTTTAAAGACACATATTTATTGATAAATTTAACATATCCTTGTAAATCATGCTGCTTTATTTTTTCTTCTAAAAATATCCTATATTTTTCTCCTTCTGTTTTTAATACAACGGGATGTGTTTGACCGATAATTAAATATAAAACGTTATTGAATTGCTCCTTTATTTTTTTTAAAGCTTCTATGGTATATTCAAGTCCTTTGCTCGTTGAGAGAAGATTTATATTTCCCAGGATTATCCTATCCTCAAGCCCTTTTATCTTTTTATATTCAGCAGTAGCTTCCAGAGGTATATCGGGAACACCGTGGGGGATTATTTCTATTTTTTCTTTTGGACAATTATAATTTTTTATAAGCTTCTGCAAACTTTCGGGCATCATGGCTATTACTTTTTCTGCAAATTTGAGCACCTCTTTTAAAACTAAGCCATATCCTGTGCCATTATCCTCAGGAATTGTATGTGTGGTTACAATAAGTGGTTTTTTTAGCAATTCTATCAATTTAATAATATATCCTCCGGAGTCGCCGCCATATAGTCCGAATTCATGTTCCAGAACAACGATATC
>DASRME010000074.1:0-2038 GCA_035648095.1 Atribacterota bacterium
TACTATATACTATATACTATATACTGTTTTTTATTTTCCGAATAAAGTTTTTTCTTTTTTTAATCTTCTTATTTCATCTCTCAGCAAGGCAGCTCTTTCGAAATCTAAATTTTTTGCTGCCTGTTTCATCTCTTTCTCTAAAGATTTTATTAATAACCATAAATTATTCTGACTTAAATATTTTTCTTGCTCTTCGTTTACGGTAGAAAAATATTCTAAGTTACTCTGATTATTAACAATAGCAAATTCATCTATAGATTTAGTTATAGTTTGTGGGGTGATATGATATTTCTGGTTATACGCTAATTGTATCTTTCTTCTTCGATTAGTTTCTTTCACAGCCCTGCTTATCGACCCGGTAATATTCTCGCAATACAAAATAACTGTACCGTTTATGTTTCTTGCTGCTCTCCCCATCGTTTGAATCAAAGAAGTCTCTGACCTTAAAAAACCTTCTTTATCTGCATCCAAAATAGCCACCAAAGATACTTCCGGAAGGTCCAATCCTTCTCTTAAAAGGTTAACTCCTACTAATACATTGAACTTACCCAATCTTAAATCTTTTAAAATATTGATCCTTTCTAAAGTTTTAATCTCTGAGTGAAGATATTTTGCTTTTATATTAATTTCATCCAGATACTCAGCTACATCTTCAGCCATTCTTTTAGTTAAAGTAGTTACTAAAATTCTCTCTTTTTTTTCCGTTCTTTTTTTTATTTCTTCTATTAAACTATCAATCTGATTTTTTACTGGTTTTAAAATTATCTCCGGATCAATTAATCCGGTAGGTCTGATAACCTGCTCAATGATTTGCTTACTTTTTTCTAACTCATATTTAGCTGGGGTTGCTGAAACAAAGACGACTTTCTCCATATATTTTTCTATTTCTTTAAAATACAGAGGTCTATTATCATAAGCAGAAGGTAAACGAAAACCATATCCTACCAAACTATCCTTTCGAGATTTATCACCAGCAAACATACCTCTTAATTGGGGGATAGTAACATGGGATTCGTCAATAAACATCATAAAATCGGAAGGAAAATAATCTAACAGAGTTGCTGGTGGTTCTCCCGGCATTCTTCCACTAATGTGACGAGAATAATTCTCAATTCCACTGCAATACCCTACTTCTCTTAACATTTCCAAATCATATTTAGTTCTTTGTTCTAATCTTTGAGCCTCTAAGAGTTTTCCCTCTTTTTTAAAATATTTTAATCTTTCTTTTAATTCTTCTTCTATAGATAAAAGTGCACTTTTTAGTTTATCCCGAGTAGTAACAAAATGTTTAGCGGGATACACTATTAATTTATCCTTTCTCTCTATCACTTTTCCGGTTAGAGGGTTTATTTGAGAAATTGCTTCTATCTCGTCACCCCATAACTCTATACGAAAAGCATATTCCAAGTAGGAAGGAAATATTTCAATTACATCTCCTCTAACTCTAAAACATCCACGGTGAAAATCAATATCATTTCTCTCATAGTGTATATTTATAAGTCTTTCTAAAATATTATCCCTTTCGATAATTTCGTGTATGTTAACCTTTAATACTAAGTCTTTATAATCCTTGGGTGATCCTAATCCATATATGCAAGATACGCTGGCAACAATAATAACATCTTTTCTTTCCAGGAGAGAACTGGTAGCAGAAAGCCTTAAACGGTCTATCTCTTCATTTATAGAAGAATCTTTCTCGATATAAGTATCTGTACGGGCAATATAAGCCTCCGGTTGATAATAATCATAATAACTTACAAAATATTCCACAGCATTGTAGGGAAAATATTTTCTAAACTCGCTACATAATTGCGCGGCTAAGGTTTTATTGTGAGAGATCACCAGGGTGGGTAATTGAATTTTTTGAATTACATTAGCCATGGTAAAAGTTTTCCCCGAACCAGTTACTCCGAGTAAAGTTTGATATTTATAACCATCATGTACACCATCTATTAATTTCTTTATAGCTTGGGGTTGGTCTCCTTGAGGGGGATAATCAGATACTAAATTAAATTCTTGAGTCATTTACAGCACCTTT
>DASRME010000075.1:0-2098 GCA_035648095.1 Atribacterota bacterium
ATCTGATTTGCAAAGGAGATTATAGTGAGTTAGTAAGAGAATTCTTTAAATGGTAAAATAAAAATAAATAGTAAATAGGGGTGGTTCATTTTTTTGATTTTAATTTTACAAAATAGCAAAATAGAGCCGTTTTCTGTCCCGATTTATTTTATTTATTTAAAAGGAGAAAAAGTATGGGAGATATTATGCGGCCAGTTCCCTTTAAAAGGTTGCTTCACTGGATAACCGGCGAATATCAATCGCAGCGGACAATTTTTGGAATACCGGAATCTCAATTTTTTAGAAAAAAAAACCAGAAAAACATCCAGATATTTTTTGATGAAAGTTGTGCTACTCCTGTAGGGCCGGCAGCAGGCCCTCATACCCAGTTGACCCAGAATATTGCTGCTGCCTATTTAGTTGGCGGACGTTTTTTTGAGCTGAAGACTGTACAAAAACTTGACAGTCTGAAATTTGAAAAACCTTGTATCGATGCCCGAGACGAAGGTTATAATACCGAATGGTCCACGGAATTATCTCTGGAGCAGGCCTATGACGAGTATGTTAAAGCATGGATATTGCTTCACTTCATAGAATCAATATTTAATGATGGTACTAACACTAAACAATCTTTTATTTTTAATATGAGCGTTGGCTATGACCTGGAGGGAATTAAAACCCCCGGCATGAACTCATTTATTAATAATTTAACTGATGCCTCTGAACACCGTCTATTCAAGCGTTACTTAGAGGAATTAAGTTCGTTTATTCGAGACGAGAACTTTCCGGAAGCTACGCATGCTAAAGGAAAGATTAAAAGTCTTAAAAATATTCCCAGTGCGATATCACCTTATATCGCCCGGTCGGTGACTCTCTCTACCATGCACGGATGTCCCCCAAAAGAGATAGAATCTATCTGTAAATATCTTATGGAGGAAAAAGGACTCCACACTTTTGTAAAATTAAACCCGACTCTCCTTGGCTATAAATTAGTTAGAAAAATATTGAATGAACTTGGATTTAATTATCTAAATATAAAAGAATCCACCTTTTCCAATGACTTGCAGTGGGATGATGCGATAGAGATGCTTAAACGACTTTCTAAAATAGCCACTGATCGCGGCTTAAATTTTGGGGTTAAACTCTCCAATACACTGGGAACAGTAAATACACTGGGTGTTCTTCCAGGAGAGGAGATGTATTTATCAGGACGCATTCTCTTCCCCATTACCATTACTTTAGCTTCCCGCTTGTCGCGTGAGTTTGAAGGAGCTCTCCCTATATCTTACTCAGGAGGAGCATCCCAGCTAAACGTTCTTCAGATTTTTAAAACAGGAATTAAACCAATTACTATGGCCACTGAGCTGTTAAAGCCGGGTGGCTATATGAGAATGGCAGAAATAGTAAGAACATTAGAATCAATAGTTGGTGAGAATTCGCAGTCAAAAATCATTAATGTGGAAAAACTCGACCGGTTAGCTGAAGAAGCTCTCCAGAAAAATTATTACCGGAAAGATTGGAGAGGTACGAGAAAAGTTTTCATTAACCAGAAATTACCTTTGACTGATTGCTATATTGCCCCCTGTATTCTCTCCTGTCCCATCCAACAGGATATTCCTGAATACATTCGACTGGCAGGTAGTGGACAATATGATAAGGCTTTGGAACTCATCTATTCAAAAAATCCTCTTCCTAATATTACCGGGCACATCTGCAATCACCAGTGTATGTATAACTGTACCCGTCTTGACTACGAGGGTGCAGTTGGTATCCGCGAGGTTAAGAGGATTGCCGCTGAGCACGAGAAAGGCGAATACTTGACCAAAGACCGTAGCACTGCTGAGTGTTTGAATACAAAGGTTGCTGTTATCGGAGCCGGACCGGCAGGACTATCTGCGGCTTACTTTTTGTCTAAAGTTGGATTTAAGGTGACTATATTTGAGAAACAAGATTCTCCTGGTGGTGTAATCACCCATTTACTGCCTCATTTTAGAATTCCTGAAACTGCTATCCAAAAAGATATCTTTGTTATTAAGTCATTAGGTGTGGATTTCAAGTTTGGAGTATCAGAAAAATTTTCTATTAGTGATTTAAATAAACAAGGATATAAATATATTTT
>DASRME010000076.1:0-2093 GCA_035648095.1 Atribacterota bacterium
CACTGGAGCCCTTTGGAAGAGATTTGCGATAAATAACCTCCAGGGGAATTAAAAAATTATTATTTTCATTTTCATAATTAGAATAATCATAATGACTGCCTTTTTGTAAAGGAGGCAATAATCTGAGCATTTTTACTTCCATAATATTAACTGGAACTTTAATATCTGACAATCTTCTCAATTTATTACCATCTTCGACCAATCCCAGATAATGGCTTTTTATTCCCAAAGATTTAAGTCTTTCAAAAAAATAAGCTGCTGAAATACACAAAGATTTACCCTTGTTGGGAATATGGTCTGGCATCTCTCCCCAATCAAATACTGAATAACGATCTGAAAAAATAAATCTTCCTCTGCCAGTTTTGTTTTTTAATGACTTCTCTATAACAATTAAATCTTTTACGCTTCCCACAGTTGATACTCCTTTCTATCTATTTGTCGCTCATTACTTATTACTCATCTTACTCATCACTTATTACTGTATCTGAATATCTTTTATCTTCTGAGCCATAGCTTTTCTATAATCTTTAAGTCTTTCTCTAATTTTAGAATTTTCAACAGCCAATATATGCGCCGCCATTAGCCCGGCATTTTTGGCATTTCCTATTCCCATGGTGGCAACCGGAATACCTCCGGGCATCTGAACAATAGAAAGCAAAGAGTCAAGGCCTCCCAATATTTTCGTTTCTATGGGTACCCCAATGACCGGTAACAATGTCCTGGAGGCTATCACTCCCGGTAGATGAGCTGCCCCTCCCGCTCCGGCAATGATTACCTTAAATCCTTTTTCTTCAATTTGAGTTATATATTCAAGTAGTAAATCAGGGCTCCGATGAGCTGAAAGTACCTTTATCTCATAAGAAATACCTAATTCATCTAATACTTCAGCTGATTTTTTCATAGTGTCTTTATCTGATATGCTTCCCATGATTATCGCTACTTTATCATCCATATCTTTTCTCCTTAATTCCCCTAAATTTTTATTTATTCAATTAATAATAATTTTATCACAAATAAAAAAGCCCAGACAATAGAAATTCCCTCAATCAGAGTGGAACCTCTCCGCCTGGACTTTTAATCCTCCGGTGTAGCATAAATAAATATACTTTGCACCACTCGGTTCTAATCTTGTTTAAGCATAATATAATATTTACCAATACAAATCAGCTTAAATAAGCGATTCCCTAAGGTGCACTTCCACTCGTAGCCTGTCGTGATTTACGGTCACCTGGTAGAAACACCCTTGCCATATTCAAGGGTTTATACGAGTCCCTATTATTTAATTTTAATATTTTCCCTGACTAAAATATAACATGAGTATAATATATTGTCAAACCTTCTTGGTGCATTGTCCAGGACATACTATACAATTAAAATAATGTTCTTTTAATTGATTTACTAGTTTTTATTTGCCCTTGATTAAATTAAGTTCAATAAGTATCTTTTCTATTTTTTCTGCTTCATCATCGTTTAAGCTCATAGAAATTATTTTCATCCACTTACTGCTTCTTCCTAATAAAGCTGTGCCGGCTTTAATTGCTGGAATTCCTTTACCTCCAGTGACTTGTATTATTTCATATAATTTATTAATTTTCTTTTGCATTTCATTAACTTTTTGATAATTTCCTTTTTTAGCTTCTTTATACATTTGAATATAAGGTTCTATGAATACATTTCCTAAGCCTGTAACTACTCCGTCAGCTCCAATATTAAAAGAAGACCCATCCAAATAATCCTCGCCCTGAATCCAGGAAAAAGATTCAGGCACTGATGTATATACTCCTCGAGCAAAAGATATAAAATCTCCTGAACTATCTTTTATGCCAGCGATATTTTTTTCTTTGGTGAGTTCTAATACTGTGTTCAGCTCTATTTTATTATGGGTACATTGAGGAATATTATATAAAATTAATGGTACTGAACTATAATGGGCAATTTTTTTAAAATGTTCCATAATTGCCTCTTGTGAAACACTATAATAATAAGGAGTTACCGCAACAATATAATCAGGCATATATTTTTCAATAATTTTAATTTCATTAATCACCATTTCTGTAGAAGGTTGAAGACAAGCTGCACAAAGAAATATTTTT
>DASRME010000077.1:0-4097 GCA_035648095.1 Atribacterota bacterium
TTGATACTTTGAAAATTCAATTTTCATTCTTACCTCCAAAGGAATTCCTTTCTCCATACTTTATGATACCATGGTTCTAAATCTCTTTTTTCTAATCATTTTTTTACCTATTTTGTTATTTCTTCTTCCTTAAACCAGGGACTTGGATTTTTTACCAATTCACTATTGAATTTCTCAACTTTATCTCTATTAACATTTTCTATTAATCCTATATCGTTACTTATTTTGCTTATCAAATATTTCATCTTTTACATAAACTACCCTCCCATTAACTATGGTTAAAAGAGACTCCATGTTCTTTAATTTATCTAGAGTAACTTTAAACGGATCCTCCGGAAGAACAATTAAATCAGCTACCGCTCCCGGAATTAATTTGCCACTATTTTCATGTACCGCATAAGCGGCTTCTGTAGTAAAGAGGGACAATGCTTGCTTCATTGTAACACGTTCCTTTTTAATCCATTCCGGAAAGAAATTTCCTTCCAAATCTCTCTGAGATACTGCACAGTACATTCCCCAGAAAGGATTCATAGATTCTACCGGACAATCCGATGATCCAGCAACTTTTATTCTCTTATTTAACAAAGTTTTTAATGTATATGCATATTGAAGTCTCTTTTTTCCTAACCTGCTTTCTGCCCAAGGATAATCTGTATTTATAAATATAGGCTGCACCACAGCAATAATATCTAAATCTTTCATTTTATTGATCAAATTTTCATTTAAAACTTGTAAATGTTCAATTCTATGCCTTAATTTTTTTCCTCTCTTAGTTTTTGAAAGTGCTTCTAAAGCATAATCAGCACTTTTATCTCCAATGGCATGCAAAGAGATTTGCACCCCAAGTTGATCAGCCCTTATAACTTTGTTCTCTAACTCATCATAAGGTATTCTCATAATCCCAAGATTTTTAGGATTATCTGAATAACCCTCTAGTAAAGCAGCCGTTTTTGACCCTAAACTTCCATCTAAAAGAAACTTTATTCCTTTTAATTTTACATATTTTCCTCTTGATAACTCTTCTATCAATCTTTTTTCATCTTTTAAGCATTCCTCAATCATATAAGTATTAATATGGAGCTTTATCTTTCCTTGCTTTTCTAACTCTCTATATCTCTGTAACATATCCCAGTCTACTAAAAGATCGCTAACACTGGTTAACCCATATTTAAAAGCAATTTCAGTTGCTTTAATAAGATTATCCTCAAATCCTTTTAATTGAAATTTTTGTTCAAGCTTAATGACCATATTAACTGCATTCTCTTGAAAAATACCGCTTGGTTTACCATTAGATAGTTTTTCTATTGCTCCCCCCTCAAGAGATTGACTGGTTTTATCAATTTCTAAAAGTTTTAGCACCTTAGAATTTACCACGCACATATGAAGATCTACTCTGTAAATTATAATGGGAACATCTTTAGATACATCATCCAGATCCTTTTTATTTGGCATCCTTTTTTCTACAAATTTTTCATTATCGAAGAACATGCCTATAATAATTCTTTTTTCAGTATTTTCCTTTAATTTTTCTTTTATTTCTTCGATAGAGGCACAATCTCTTAAATTAACTTTACTCAAAGATTTTACAAATTCTGAAAAATGCATATGACATTCTTTAAAACCAGGCACAACTGTTTTACCTTTCGCATCTAATACTTTCGTTTTTTCCCCTATTTTTTTCTTAATATCTTCGTCCGATCCAATGCACTCTATTCTCTCATTTTTTGCAAAGACAGCTCTGCATTTAGGAATCTTACTATCCATTGTTATTATATTCCCGTTTAAAATTGCTATCTCCTCAGTAATCATTTTATTAACTCCATTCATAATAATTAAAACGCCTCTTTTAATAATCTTACAATCTATATCTATTAAATATTAAACTACAAAATAGCATGCCAAGGGCGAATGATTATTCATCTTCCCTTGGCATGCTAACCATAACAATATTGCTCATTTGAAAATCGTAAAATTTCACTTTATTTTAAGAAACCTTCTTATATCCAGGGAAGAAAGTTTCTATATCTTCTTCAGAACTATGTTGGGTATTTAGTGAGACCAATACCAAAGTTAGAAAAGAAGTGATCCATCCCAAGTATGACGCCGCAAATCCGTAAGGATTTCCTAAAAGAGTCCAGATGACTGCTGATGACCCTCCAACTATAATACTCCAGAAAGCACCTGTAGAGGTAGTTCGTTTCCAGAATAAAAGCCCTAACATGGGGAAGAAAAGGCCGGCAGCACCAAAGGTATAGGCATAAAGTACAATGGTAAGAATTGAAGGAACCCTGTAAGCAAAATATATTGCTAGAAAACCCATAACAATAGTCGCAATACGTGCAACTTTAATTAATTCAGAATCGCTTGCCTTAGGTTTGATTAATTTCTTATAAATATCATGTGTAAAAATAGCAACCGGGCCCATAAGACAAGAATCAGCAGTAGAAATAACAGCTGCAGTATAACCTGCAACTACTAATCCGGCTATGCCCATTGGTAACATCGTGACGATCATACGAGGGACTGCAAGCTCTGGATCAGTAAGTCCTGGAATAAGTTTCCTGGCAAACATTCCTATAAGGACAGTTCCAATAGCAAAGATAGGCCATTCAATAGGAATCCCAGTTAGAAAAAAAGCTTTCTTTGCTGTAGATTCATCTTTAGCAGCAATAATACGCTGTATAGAGCATATAGAAATAAACCAGACTGGAAAGATTGATAAAAACCAACCTATGCCTGTTTTCCAGCTAACATTTCCCCAATCTAATAATTTGGAAGTTTCAGCTGAAGCACTAAACTGCTCAACCAATCCCTGCCAACCACCACTTTTAATCCACCCTATAGGAATAAGTATTAAAATGACGCCTAAGAATAAAACGATCATGTTAAAAACATCCGTATAAATGACGGCTTTAAGTCCACCTGCACTGGTATAAAAAAGTACTATTGCTCCAGCAATAATTATTGAAACAGATAAGCCTATACCCATCGTTCCGGCAATGAGTTTGCCTCCCGCAATAATTTGTCCCCCCACAAAGCAAAACCAAGCAAGTCCTATTAAAATTGCCGCCATAAAACCGGTTTTTTTATCAAATCTCTGGGTAAAAAGATCTCCAATGGTATAGCCTTTACATTTATCAGCCCACTTTTTAACTACAGGAACTAGAAAAAAAGCAGCACCAATTGCACTTAAAGCAGAAACAGCCATTAACCAGGAACCGGCTAATCCCATTGAAAAACCCAGTCCGCCCATAGCAATACTAAATCCTCCACCAAGATCTGTTGCTGATGTTGTAGCAGTTGTTTGAAATAATCCCATATTTCGATCTGCTGCCAAAAATGATTCAATTTCTCCTTTCTCTTTTTTAGATCTCAGAACATATGTACCAATACTCATTAAAGCTATAAAATAAATCACCATCACAAAAATATCAACAAAACTTAACTTTTCCATTTTTAATCTCCTAATTTTTTAATATTTCTTCTTAAGATTTTTTAATATTAAAACACAAATTCCAAATACATTTCATTGGTATTCTAATCATTAATCATCCCCTTTTTTTATTAAAGAGATATTTATACCAAAATTCTCTTAAGAAAATCATAAATAACCTCTGCTGTTTTCACTATGGTGTTTATTTCTACATATTCATCGGGACTATGATAATTTTTACCCTGAGGTCCAAAGATGTATGTTGGTAACTTTGCCCTTGAACCCAAATAGTTAAAATCTCCTACACTTGAAAAATAAGCTATTTTCGCTTGATGACCAGTCGCTGATAATATACTTTCTTTTATCGCTTTGGTGTATGGATTACTTTCTGATACCACATAAGGTCGGAACCCAGCACATTCCGGATGAGGAGCATCTCTAAATTTAATAGAAGCACTTCCTTTTATGTCTGCCCTTTTAATTGCTTCTTCAACTTCTATTCGAAGATAATTCCTATCTTCACCAATGGTTACATGTCTAAAAACTGAAAATGATGCCCCATCGGGCACAGAAAGTGGTGCACCTCCACCTTCAATTTCTATTACGCAGATAGAACCTTTGCCTAATTTTTTATGTGATTTCAGATTAGATTTTTCTAATTCAA
>DASRME010000078.1:0-3517 GCA_035648095.1 Atribacterota bacterium
AAGAATCAAATATAAAAATGCCTTCTTGGTAGTTAAGCGATATGTTTGGAAATGAGGAAGAAAAAAATGAAAACAATTGAAGCATATAATTTGACAAAAAAATTTAAGGATTTGATTGCTGTCAATAATGTTTCCCTTGAAGTAGAATCCGGAGAAATATATGGCTTTGTAGGTTTAAATGGCGCAGGGAAAACCACCACAATTAGGTTGTTACTTGGAATGATTAAACCCAAAACAAATCAAGGGACTGTTAAGCTATTTGGTAAAGATATAAGGAAAAATTTTGCTCTCTGGAATAATGTGGGGTATATGGTAGAGTCCACGGATTCATATCCTAACCTCTCTGTTAGAGAAAATCTTGAAGTATTTTTTAATTTGAGGAAATTGATAGATAAAAACTTAATTGATAATGTTATTGATAGATTAAAACTTAAAGACTATCATAATGCTAAAGCTAAACATCTATCGTTAGGTAACTTACAACGCCTTGGACTGGCAAAAGTATTAATGCATAGGCCTAAACTACTTCTTTTAGATGAACCTATGAATGGACTGGACCCCGCAGGAATAATAGAGATTCGAGAAATGCTTAAAGAGCTTTCAAGAAATGGAACTACTATTTTTATCTCAAGTCATATTTTAGGTGAGCTTTCAAAGTTAGTGACTAAAATCGGTATTATTCATAAAGGAAGGCTCATAAAAGAGTTGAAATCTGAGGAATTAAAAGACCAGGTAATAAAAAAGTTAATAATAGAAACCGGGAATAATTTAAAGGCTTTAGAATTTCTAAAGAGCAAGAACATATCTTCAAATATTAACCAAAAAAATATGATTGAAATATATGACCCAAGTGCAATAAATAAGCCAGAAACCATTTGTGAATGGTTGGTAGCAGCAGGTTTAACACCACGAACACTATCTGTCTTTGAAGAGGATCTTGAATCCTTTTTCATAAGAACAATCAATACCGAGGAGGCATAAAGTATGAATGAACTAAAAAGAGCATTTTCATCAGAGTGTCTTAAACTCAAGCATTTAAACATGGTTTGGATTACTTTTATTGCCTTTTCTTTAGGTCCTATTTTTGGAGGACTTGTAATGTTTTTATTGCAAAATCCAGAACTTATCCCTAAGTCAGGGATTATAAGCACCAAGATCTCTATACTATCGACCTTAGTAAGCTGGGGCGCTTATTTTTCAATGTTATCTCAGGTTATGGCAATTGGCGGCGTCATTGTTTTTGGATTTGTAGCCAGTTATATATTCGGTAGAGAATATGTAGATCGTACTTACAGGGATTTACTATCCTTACCGATTTCCCGCACGGATATATTAAATGCGAAATTCATTGTTTATGTTATTTGGTGTCTTGGTCTGACAGTTTTCATCTTGGTTTTAGGTTTTATAATAGCAGGAATATTAAAACTGCCCGGATGGGAATACGGTATTATCTTTGAAAATATTATAACTTATTTAATTACCGCCTTATTAACCATGGCACTGGGAACACTCATTAGCTTTTTTGCTTTATGGAGTAAGGGATTTTTAGCGCCTTTAGGCTTTCTAGTGTTGACATTGATTTTTGCACAGCTTATACCTATTGTAGGATTGGGTTATTATTTCCCCTGGTCAATTCCTTCAATATATTGTGGTGTTGCTGGTGAGGTGTTAAAAAGTCGACTAAACGAATGGAGTTATCTTTCATTGATTTTTACTTCGTTTACAGGTTACATATTGTCAATAGCATGGTGGAAATATAGTGACCAAACATAATAGAACACAAAACAGGTCATCTAACAGTGGATACCTGTTTCTGCACTTCATGCTCCACCCAGATTGCCTTCCCGTTGGTCGGGCAGCTTCTTGTACTTTCGAGAAGTTATATGAAATTGCTCGTAGGTGAAAAAATGGTAAAATATTTGGGAAGATATTTTCTGAAAAAGAAAATACCAACATATTGAATGGTTAGAAAAAGAAATAAGATTATAAGCCTGCCGTATAAAGTAGCGAGCAACTTCGTAAAACAGCGTGTTGTTTGCGACGTATGCACTTCATCTATTTTATAAGAGGCAATAAGAAGAAATCAAAGGCTGATGAACCGACAATAAATACAACCTATTTACTTATCCTCTTCTAATACTTCAAAAAAGGCATCTACTACTTTGGGATCAAACTGGATTCCGGAAAATTTTTTTATTTCCTTTTTTGCTTCACAATGTGTCATCTTATTTCTATATGGTCTATCGCTGGTCATAGCATCATAAGAAGTAACAAGAAATGATATCCTGGACAATACCGGAATCTCCTCACCCTTTATACCTCTTGGATATCCCTGACCATTATACCATTCGTGATGAGAGAGTATAGACTCCGCTATAGGCATAAGCTTTGCGGATGATTCTGCAATACGGTATCCTACCTCGGGAATCTCTTTTACTATTTCCCACTCTTCTGCGGTAAGCCTTCCTTTTTTTGCCATTATTTCATCGGCGAGTGCTAATTTTCCTATATTGTGAAAATTCATAAATAATTTCAGTTCTTCAAGCTTTGTACTGGAAAGATTTAGCCTTTTTCCTATAAGGACGGCATAATCATCCATTTTTTTAATACGCGTCTCGGTTCTATAATCTCCTTTTTTTTAAAATTACTCTAAGAGACTGTAAAAGACTTTCCTGAGCAGTCACACTCTCCACTATTTTACTCTTATACATATTATCTTCTGCTTCTTTTAATATATCAACTATATTTTCCGATGAATACTTCTTTGTTGAAACCCCAAATGAAATGCTTAGAGGTATCTCGATTGTACTTCTTTCTTCACATAATTCTTTAATTCTCTTTATAATGCTTATTGCATCTTTTACATCGGTCTTGGGAAGTATGGATATAAACTCATCTCCTCCCCACCTTGAAGTAATATCTTCTTTTCTAAAGCTTTCTTTTAATATGTCCGATATCTTTCTAAGGAGCACGTCTCCCCTGGAGTGGCCATATATATCATTTATTAATTTAAGCCCATTTACATCTCCCATGACTATAGTTACAGGAAGCTGTCTTTCTGTGTCGAGTCTATTCAACTCTTCATCAAAATATGCTCTATTGTAAAGTCCTGTAAGCCCGTCATGAAAGGATAGGTATTCTATTTTTTCTTCTGCTTTCTTTTTTTCTGTTATATCTCTTGAAATACCAAATGTGCCAATAATCTTACCTTTTTCATCATAATAAGGCATTTTTGTTGTTAATACCCACCTATCCCCTTTTTCGTGCCATGTTTCTTTTTCCTCAATACCTACTATAGGCTTACCTGTTTTTATTACATTTTGCTCATCATTATATGCCTGTTTAGCATGCTCTTCAGAGAAAAAATCAAAATCTATCTTTCCCACTGCCTCGTCCGGATCTTTTAAACCAAATTTTTTAGCACAGGCTTTATTTATTAGAACAAATCTGCTTTTTAGATCTTTAAAATAAATTGAATCTGGTATTCTTTCCATAAGTAAGTTTATGAAAGATATTT
>DASRME010000079.1:0-2596 GCA_035648095.1 Atribacterota bacterium
CGAAGCTCAGGAAAGAGCAAGAGAAAATTATAAAAGAGCCATTGAATTATACGATGAAGAAAAAAAACCGATAAGAATAGAAATACCCTTTCGAGAAACTGTTATACCCGGTTACCTCAGGCTTTGCGGCTATCCAAATAGGCCGCTTATCATCCTTATCAATTCAATTGATAGCATAAAAGAAATTGAAAATCACTATTTAGGAAACCTTTTATTGGAGGTTGGTTTTAATGTCTTTGCTTTTGATGGCCCAGGCCAGGGAGAAATGTGGAAAAATATAAAACTGATCCCCGACTACGAAAAAACCATTAGTACTATTATTAACTGGTTTGAGGAAAATAATAAATACAATATTGATTTTAAAAAAATAGCCACTTACGGTATAAGTCTTGGAGGATATTTTTCATTTCGAGCAGCTGCTCTTGATAAAAGAATTTGTTGTGCTGTGGTCATCAGCGGGCCCGGCTATTTTACTGCTTTTTCAGAATTGAAAAAAAGTAAAAAGTGCGCTCCTTTATACTACCGGCATAGATAGCCTAAAAAAGGTGAAGTCTTTATGGGGTGAAATAAGTATTAAAGAAGTACCACAACTTGACCGACCCCTTCTTTTAATCTACGGAGAAGAAGATAAGATCATTCCCATAGAACATGCATATTACATTATGGATTGGACCATAGGAGAAAAAGAATTAAAATCCTACCCTGAAGGCGAACATGCTTGTATTAATTTTTTAGATGAAGTAGTCCCCTACTCCATTGATTGGCTCAGAAAAAATTTATTGTAATAACTGGTTACTACTCTAATTAAAAAATACTTCAATAATTTATGCAAACTATATAAATAACATTTAATTAAAAGTGTATTATTCATACTATTATACAAAGGAAATGCTATATATGATGGCGTATACTTATAATAGTAAATCATTTAAAACGTATAAATTCCTAATTGAGGTATAAAAACCGATGAAAATAGTTGTTGCCCCCGATTCATTTAAAGGCAGCTTGACTGCTGTAGAGGTATCGGATGCCATAGAACAAGGGATAAAGGAGATCTTTTCGGAAGCTGAAATTGTAAAAATTCCTATGGCTGATGGTGGTGATGGAACAGTTCAGTGCCTGGTGAATGCCACGGGAGGAAAAATTTTAAAAGAGAAAGTAACAGGTCCCCTGGGAGATGAAGTTTTAGCTTCTTACGGTATTTTAGGAGATAATAAGACCGCAGTTATCGAGATGGCTGAAGCGTCAGGATTAACTTTAGTGCCGGAGAATAGAAGAAATCCCTTAATAACTACCACTTATGGGACCGGTCAGTTAATTAAATTTGCCTTAGACCAGGGATGTAGAAAGATGATTATCGGGATCGGAGGAAGTGCCACCAATGACGGAGGGGCAGGGATGGTTCAGGCTTTAGGAGTTGAATTATTAGACAAAGACGGAGAGGAGATAGGTTTTGGAGGAGGAGAATTAAAAAAAGTTTTCCGAATTGATACAAAATATTTAGATAACCGCTTATCAGAGACTAAAGTAATAGTTGCTTCAGATGTGAGTAATCCACTTTGCGGCCCAAAAGGGGCTTCCTGGATATACGGACCTCAGAAAGGAGCCACTCCGGAAATAGTTGAAGAACTCGATGAATCTTTGGCTCACTTTGCTGAAATAATAAAAAGAGATTTAAATAAAGCTGTAAAGGATATAGCGGGTGCGGGTGCGGCCGGGGGTTTGGGGGCCAGTTTAATGGCATTTTTGGATGCAGAGCTTAGACCGGGCATTGAGATTATCATTGAGATAGTAAAACTCGAACAAGCTATTAAAGATGCAGATCTGGTCATTACCGGTGAAGGGAAGATCGATAGTCAGACTATCTACGGAAAGGCGCCAATTGGGGTAGCCAAAATTGCCAAAAAATATAATGTTCCAGTGGTAGCTATTGCTGCGATTATCGATGATGATGCCGATATCGTGCATCAATATGGAATTAATAGTTTGATTAAGGTTAGCGAACCACCCATGAGCTTGGCCGAACCCAAGTCTAAAAAGGTCTGGTTGATTAAAAAGTGCATAAAACAATTTTTAGAGAGAAAGGAAAAAGATTTCCATAAAATTTAAAAAATATCGTGTTTATTGAGGGAGGAAAAGAGTATAGTAAAATTAAATAGATAGTATTATTTGAAGGGAATTGAAGAACAAGCTTATTGGCTCAATCTTTAAATGCGGAAGGGAGGTGAGGACCTAAAGGGCTAAATTACCAAAGAACTATGTAAATAAAAATCATATACATGGTTCTTGAGAAATATTAAATAATCAAGGAGGTTGTAAAAATGTTTTCTCGTAAGAAAGTATTTGTATTGTTAATTTCAGTCATTGCAGTAGCAGTATTGCTAATGGTTGGCGCTACTTCTGCACTGGCAGCTGATACGATTAAATGGAAGTCTTCGAGTTTTGGTCCAGCTACCAATTATTCACAGATTCACCATGATAAAGCTTGTGCAGACATTACCAAAGCAAGTGGCGGGCGATTGGAAGTCCAGGCATTTGTCGGTGGTTCAGTTGTTCCGGAAACAAAAGAACTTGATGCTGTTATTGATGGGGTTTT
>DASRME010000080.1:0-5203 GCA_035648095.1 Atribacterota bacterium
ATAAAATTCTGAGGGAGAGAAGCTATGGAAATATCTTTAATAGAGTTTATCCGGTATAAAAGGTTAGAGTCAATCTTTAATAACCCTCTCTCTTTCGATTTTAAAGTAGACTTTCCTTCTTTTGGTTCATCGTAATCTACATTTTCTCCCGCTACTGCCCGGGCTATACGGAGGGCTGCCTCATCCTCATGAATTTCCCCAGCTTTCGGTTCCCACACATATATCTGTTCTTTCCCTAATTCTAATAATTTTTCTATATCTTCTTCCTGGATAATATGGCCTTTTTTAAAAGCCCTGCCTTTAAATTTTCCCGGGATAATCCGGGTAATATCGTGACATAATATCATCCCCACTGCTTTTTCAACCGGTATCTTTTTCATAATATTTAAAACAACACCTCCACCTTTACCCTGTGCAGTCATCTCCTCTACTATACAGGGTGAATTTTCTCCCATTGAGGGAGAAGAAAATTCATAATTATTATACTTTTATTTGTATAACGCAAAATAAAGAAAAAGATTAATCTTTTTCTTTAAATATTTTCTTATAAAGTGAATTCAAACTTTGGTCAGCTTCCCCCCGAAATAGTTTAAACTTTATCATCAATTCCTTTGCTTCCTGGGTAATCTCTGACCCCCCTCCTCTTTCTCCACCGACTTTTCTTTTTAATAACTTAAATCCTAATCTCTCCTCTAAACCCTTTATTAAATTCCAGGCCAGGGAATAAGACATATTTATTTCTGCAGCTGCCTGTCTTAACGAGCCAGTCCTTTCTACCCGATGAAGGATATCCAAGGGCCCATCACCAAAAACTTTTTCCCTATCCTTCTCTATCCAAATTTTATATTTCAATTTCAAGATCATCACTTCCTGTAATTTACCTTTAAAATTATCACAACATAGTTTCTTTTTCTCTGATTACGAGCAGATACAAGGTCTGCCCCTTCATATTATTCATTACATCTGACATGTTACTTTTTAGTATATTTTTTTCTTCTAACCTGGATAATCTCAGCTATAATACTTATTGCAATCTCTTCAGGGGTTTGAGCTTTTATATCTATTCCAATGGGGGCATGAACTTTGTCCAGCTCCTCTTTTAATACTCCCTGTTCTATTAATTGTTGAAAGACAGTGGCATTTTTCTTACGGCTTCCAATCATTCCCAGATAAGCTGCCTTTGATTTGATAACCGAAGCTAATACTTCTTGATCCTGTAAGTGCCCTCTGGTCACGATAATAATATAAGTAGAAGGAGCTATCTTGATATGGGTCAGGGCTCTTTCTATATCTTCTGTTACTATTTCATCTGCTTCCGGAAACCTATCTTTATTGGCAAACTCTTCTCGATCATCAATAATAGTCACTTTAAACCCCATCATCTTGGCCAATTTAGAAACACAAACTGCAACATGGCCTGCTCCGAAAATCAATACTTCTTCTTTGGGTTGCAAGATATCTATAAAAACTTTCATCTCACCACCACAGATAGCTCCTTCGTCCAAAGCAGCTTGTTCTTTGGTTAAACGATAAATTAAAAGCTTTCCCTTGCCTTCTTTTAAAACCTGTTTTGCCTCTTCAATCACTTTGGCTTCAGTCATTCCTCCTCCAATAGTGCCGGCTACCAAACCATTTTTATTCACCAACATTTTTGTGCCTACCTCTCTCGGAGTAGAACCCTTAGCTTCAACAACAGTAACTAGAGTAATTGTCTCACCTTTATCCATTCTCTCAAAAGCTTCTTTTAAGATCTCTGACATCTCCTACCCCTCCTTATATAAAATTCCATTTATATTCTAATCGTTATTCTAATATAAATATAACGAAAAGTAAAAAAAATTTTCCTTAATTATTTTTTACTTAAATAGATATATATAACTTCTAAAACCGCCCCTCCTGTTTGAGCCAGATCATCTATTTTATGTAAGGGAATAATTTTACTCACAAAAATAAAGAATATATTGATAAAAATAACCATATCCGTCGATCACTTTAATACAAAATTTACCATCTTCGGGAAAGATGAATATATCTGCCGAAGATGGTAAATTTAAAGATAAAACTTTTTTTAATTATTCCGGTAAAATCTTATTAAGGATAATCCCTATTATTGCACCCAAAGCCATCCCGGCTATTTCAATTTTAGCAGTACCCAGAGGTATCGCCAAAACTGCACCACCCAAACCAAGTACTAAAATGACAGCAGAAATCAGTAAATTTCTTGATTTTGAAAAATCCACTTTATGTTCTACGACGGTTCTCATACCGATAGAAGCTATCATACCGAAAAGAACAATAGAAATTCCCCCGATAAGCGAACTCGGTATGGTTAAAATCACTGCCCCAAGTTTAGGAACAAGTCCTAAAAGAATTGCAAATACTGCGGCTATTGCCATAATTACCGGATGGTATACTCTAGTCAGGGCAAGCACACCGGTGTTTTCTGAATAGGTTGTATTGGCAGGTCCACCAAACATGGCCGATAGCGAGGTAGCCAAACCGTCACCGATTAAAGTTCTATTTAATCCCGGATCTTCAACTAAATTTTTTTCGACGGTTGCACCTATAGCCAATACATCTCCAATATGCTCCACCATGGTAGCTATGGCAACCGGAGCAATAATAGTAATGGCAGTCCAATTAAATTTTGCTACGATAAATTCAGGCCATCCAATCCATTTAGCCTGTGCAATCGGTGCAAAATCTACATTTCCCGTGAAAATAGCAACTAAATAACCCACAAAAATACCGGTGAGAACCGGCAATACCTTAAAAAATCCTTTTGCATAGATACTAACAGCAGTGACAACTGCAAATCCCACCAGAGCTAAACCCCAGTTTCCTTTTGCCATATCTATAGCCGTCGGTGCCAATTTCAATCCGATAACAATAATAATCGGACCGGTAACTATGGGTGGAAAAAAACTTAGAATTTTTTTAACACCATATATACTCACCAGTAATGAAAGAAGTAAATATAATAGACCCGCAACAACAATACCTCCACAAGCATAAGGCAACCCAAATTTTTCGGTAACCACCAATACAGGAGCAATAAAGGCAAATGATGAGCCAAGAAAGGCTGGTACTTTACGCTTGGTAATAAAATAGAATAACAATGTTCCACAACCTGCCATAAATAAAGCAACTGAAATGTTAAAACCGGTAATAATAGGAACCAACACTGTTGCCCCAAACATGGTAAAAGTATGCTGTAGACCTAAAATTATTTTTTTTACAGGATTGATATAATCTCCATCTCTTATAGCTTCCTTGTCTAAATAACTCTTTTCTTCCAAAATAACTTTCTCCTTTTATTTTTTTATGATTTAATCTTGAACACGCCTTTTATAAAAGAAAACCTCCTTTCAGTTTCATGAAACTGAAAGGAGGTAAATTATTTTAGCATTTATCCTTATCAGCCTCACTGGACTCATATTAAAGGATTTAATTTATGCAAAACTCTTAAATTAAAAAATCCTCTTATTCATTAATAAGAGGACCTACTTCTTTTCTATCCTCTTATTAGTTTCTCTGAACTAATTTAAAAAGGTATTTATATTATGTTAAATAATATAATAAAATACTTTGACAGTCAACAGGAATTTTTTAAATTTTTTACAATTATTTCAAATTGATAATATAAACATTTTTATTACTTTTTAGTCAAATATGTACAGATTACCTCTAATACGCCTCCCCCTAACGAACGAGCTTTATCAGAAACAGTAAAGCAGTATTCTCTTACCCCTCGGGGATCAATATCTCCCACCTTCATCCCCCTGACAACCCAACTTTGCGAATAAATTAATCCTCGCAAGACGCCAGATATTTCTGCTTTTAAAGGAACTCCCTCTACTTCAGCAATGATCTCTCCTGCCTTAACCAAATCTCCTATTTGATGCAATGGCACAATTTTACCTTCAGCCGGAGCTCGCAATAATCTTCTCTTTGATTCTCCCCCTACTTCTCCGGGTACACCGGTATCCGGTACGGCCTGCCCCTGATAGTAAACTTTCCCCAGGTTATGTCCTCTCTTGGTTTCTATGACTACATCGACATCCTCTCCTGCTGTAAATCCCGGACCTAAAGCAATAACCAATGGTGCCTGGTCTATTCTTGTTCCTAAATTATGTTTGGCTAAAATAGCATCTACTATAACGGTGGGAGAAAGTTTTTCAATACAATTTCCTTTCGGATCGATTAAAACCGGAATTTTCCCTTTTTTAATAATGTCTTCCGCTTTTTCCCAGGAAGGAGTTAAAACAGCATCTATTCCTTCTACAGTCGCCTCGCCCTCATAAATAGCCCGGGCAAAAGAAACGGGAAGGCGGATAACGGTGGGACGTTCTATTTCTAAAATTATCACGGAAAATCCGGCTCGAAAGAGTCTTACGGCCACACCGGTAGCCAGATCTCCTCCTCCTCGGATAATGACTAATATATTGTTCATCTTATTTAAATCTTTCCTCTTTTATGAAGAGAGTCAAAAATACTTTTCATTTTCTCATAATCTTCTTCCCGGTCAATATCTAACAATATGGATTCGTCTGATATTTTAAATCTTTTTATTCTCTCAGGATGGGCTTTAATTAAACTTCTCCCTCCAGCGTCTCCGGAAAGTTTCATCAACTCTTCTTTCCAATAACCATCAAAAAACACCGGATTCCCCTGTCTATCTTTATAAAAAGGAGCTACTATCTCTTTTTTGTCCGGAGTAAAAGCAAGAAGCATCTTAAATAATATAGATGGATTAATTAAGGGTTGATCACCCAAAAGCACAAAAAATCCTACTAACTCCTCGGAAGAAATCTGATGTAGGGCTTTTTTTATAGAACTGCTCATCCCAGACCTGTATTCAGCATTAAGCACAATTTCAGCTCCCCACTTCTCGCCGGTTTTAATCATTTCTTTATCTTCAGGGCGAACCACCAAAAAATATTTATCTAAAGGAGTTAACTTTACTGCTTGCAACACCCATTCTATTAACTGTTTATCACCCAGAGGAAGGGTTAATTTCACTTTTCCCATTCTTTTACCTTCCCCTGCCGCTAGAATTATTCCGTAAATCATGGCGTTTTTACCTTCCTGATTACTTCAGCTACCACTTCCTTTTGGCCCGCAGCTCCTATAATTATATCACTAATTCTCCGGTGACAAATCTTTAAAACCTGGAAGCTTAATTCTTCGGCCATATTTAGGT
>DASRME010000081.1:0-4304 GCA_035648095.1 Atribacterota bacterium
AAGGCTTTTATGGGATTCTATCATCAGTTGACCAAAGGTAGAATAATTCTTCATCCTTAAAGCCTGTGCCCCAGTTTGAACCCTATCATTCTCTGAAATTATATGCCTGGCTCTACGGGCAATAACTTCCGGTAATTGCGACTGATATTTTTTATATTCATCTATGCTAACATCTCTTAAAGCTCGTATCTCACGTTTTAATTTATGATTAAAAAATTCGGCAGCTATTTTGCACTCTTCTTTTCTTTTATTGTATTCAGAATCAACCAACCCTCTTTGAACTTTGGAATTACAGATTACTATCTGATAATTGTGATCATTAAAAGGAATTAAATCATAATCATTAGATCTACAATCAATAAAAAGAGCATAATTTTTTTGGCCCAAACAGGAAACATATTGGTCCATAATGCCACAGGCTACACCTACAAAATTATTTTCTGCTCTCCGACAGAGATGAGCCATTTCTACCGGTTTAATTTCCAATAAATTTAATTTTGCCATAGTTAAGGCAGTAACCACCTCCAGGGCGGCAGAAGAACTCAAACCCGCTCTTTGAGGAATATTACTGGTAAAAATAAGATTTGCTCCTTGCAAAGGATATCCTGCTTTTTGTATTTCATCCACCACACCCATCAAGTAGTTGGCCCAGGAATCTTTTTTAGTTGGAGATAAATTATCTAAAGAAAATTTGTCTCCAACTTTATAACTGAGATCAAAAACCTGAACCAGTCGATCGTTTCTTAATTGCCCCAGCATAATTATCTTTTTTCCAATAGCCATCGGAAGAACAAATCCCTCATTATAGTCAGTATGTTCACCAATTAGATTAACTCTCCCGGGGGCAGAAAAGGCCCCTTTAATTAAACCAGTATCCGTAAATTTTTCGTTAAATATCTTCCAAAGTTTTTTCAAATCTTGCACTGAAATCTCCTTTTTATCTTATTTTATATCCAATTATTTTTATAAATAATCTTTCAATCAATTTTGTTTTAATTCGGGAACCTTTAATAGCAAACTATTCCTTTGGGTGGCGTATCCCTTAATTCTTGAGCCTTTTCTTCAGGTAAAGAGTCATTGAGAAAAGTACCAGCCCCTATTTCACTCCCGGCTAAATATTTAAGTTTATCTTTGGTACGATAAGGGGGATAAAATTCAATATGAAAATGGGAATATTCTCTACCTGTCCCATTAGTTGGCTGTTGATGAATGGCCATAATATATGGAAAGACAAATCCAAAAAGACTATCGTATTTCATTAATAAGGTTTTTAAAATTGCCGCTAGATCAATTTCTTCCTTTTCGGAAAAATCATTAAACGAAGAAAGATGTTTATTAGCATAAATATGAACCTCGTAAGTATAAGAAGCAGAAAAAGGGACTAATGCAGTAAAAGAATCATTGCTAATAATAATTCGCCTGCCATCTTCTTTTTCTTCTTTTAAGGTCTTACAGAAGAGACATTCCCCCTCTTTTTCTAAGTACTCTTTACTGGAATTCAACTCCCGTTCGATAATCGGCGGAATAAAGGGATAGGCATATATCTGGCCATGAGGATGATTAAGAGTTACCCCTACTTCCTCCCCTTTGTTTTCAAAGATGAAGACATAATCGATGTAATCTTTATCCCCTAACTCCCGATATCGGTCTCTCCATACCTTTACCAGCTTAATATAACGGCTTAAGGGTTTCTCTGACATAATCCCATCATGGTCAGAAGCAAACAGAACTACTTCACAAATCCCCCGAGCTTTGCTGCGTTTAAAAAATTTAGAGTCTGAGCCTATTGTTTCTAGTGACTCCTTTTGTAAAGAAGGAAATTTATTTTCAAAAACCACTATATCATAATCTTCGGCCGGTACTTCCGTAGACAAGCCTCCCTTTTTTGTAGGGCAAAGAGGGCAGTAATCTTTCGGAGGTTTATAGGTCCTGTTCTGTCGATGAGTGGCTATTATTACCCATTGCTTCAGGATGGGATTCCACCTTAGTTCTAACATCCCTGCCCTCCTTTTCTTCTTCGGTATCAGTAAATGTATAATAGATCAAATAACGACCATCTTCTTTTATGATTCTTTTTTTATGTATTTGCATAAAAATTTCCTTACTTAAGCCAATTCCATATTATTTTCACAAATTGTTTTTCGTATAAATACCTTAAAAGTCCAATGGTTCACTCGGCTCACCTTTTTATATCCTTCCAATCTGCTTTTAGCAGGAGATTTGTACAAAAATCCATCTATTAAGGCTATTCTTTTATGCCCTTTTTTAATCAGATATTCTGTTGCCAAAAATCCCCCCTTAACCTCGTCATTGTATACTGCATCTACCTCAATATTTTCAAAATCTCTACCTACAACTACAAAGGAGATATTTGCATCAATGAGATTCTTTATGTCCCCGGTCTGGTCCATATGTAGAACTTTTATTTATCAATTTTACTTTACAACAATAGTCAGAAAAACCACTGATCCTAAGAAAAAATAAATGAATCCTATATATTTTACCAAAAAATATAAGAAGGTGATTGATACATGAGAAGTAAAGAATCAGGCATAACCAAACATAAGAAGGTGTATCTCGAGGGCGAGGGTCACACAGATTCTTAATCTATTTATGCCTAATAAAGTACTTTAATTTCATTTAATATTACAATTCTAAAAACAAATCATTATTGTTGGATAAACAACAGTTTTTAAATGTCAAGAAAAAGATGATTTCTCGTAACCGATATAGATAGTATTATCTTTTTATAGGAAAGGATGTGTAAACACATCTTAAAAGTAATACAAGTACAAGTGTTTTATCATTAAAATGCAATTCACATTTTTTTGAGTCTTATCTCTGAATTTTTGATTATTCTTTCCACAGCTTCATCGGGCAAAGCAGACACATAGATGCAGAACATCTGCATTGTTTCATCACTATAATTCTTGCAATTATGCGGTACACCCGCTTTAGCATAGATAATAGTACCGGGTTCTATTATAAATGTTTTTCCATCTTCTTCACCCTCACCTCTACCGGTAATAATATAGATGAGCTCATCAACCGGATGGGTATGCGTACCCGTTTGTCCTGAATGAGGAGCAATAGTTGACATTAAAGCTGTAAAGTTTTCTACATTTTCGTCAACTTGGGGTGAAAATAAGATCTGTAGGCTCCGTTCACAGGGTGGATCTACTTTCATACTTCCTATTTCATGCAATTTTTTATAAGGCATTTTCCCCTCCCTTAAATTTTATTTTGCAGTTTATATTCTAATTAATTTTTTACTTAATATCTAATTCTTCTAGTTTTTCATCCATAGGCAATCCATCCTCACTCCAGCCTCGTAGCTCATAATAATCACTAAGCAGTCCGATGGAAGGAAGTTCATCCCGATCTCTCTTTAGGTTAAGGAACCTTAGGTGCAGGATATCATCTTTCTTGCTGATACCACATTTCGTATTGTATAGCCTTTGCAAATTAAAGATTCGTTCTCCTGTTTTCATAAATTCTTCAATACTCATATTAAAACTAGTGACATAATTGAAAAAATTTAACATCGGACGTACTTTTATCGCACCACTGGTATGCATAAACTTACACAATACTAGGGAATCAAATAGACACATTAAGTTTTGTAATTTTATTGTAAATTCATCTTTTTCTTCTACTTAGTGCCTATCCTGAGGTTCATTAATACCTATATCAGGTTGTTTACCTTTCATTTCACATGAGTGAGATTGACTTCCATTGTGGCATAGTCCCCTGTTATTGATAGTATAATTAAGGGCTTGACTAAAAAGCAGCGTGGATCATGATAGGAAGGGGATAGACCTTTCTGACTGAATGGCAAATTCAATAGAATTTTTCCAACTCCAAGGGCAGCTTTTTTTACTCCTTCTCCCAATAATTTACCTAAGTCTTCTCTTTTTACAATCTTTTCAATCATTTTTATTAATGCCTTACCATTCCCCCATTCTAACTTAACTCCACCGGTATCTTTTTGGTTAATTAATTATTTCCATACGCTTCCATTGCAAAACAAATTACTGCACCAGTAGACATAGCATCTAATCCATATCTATTGCAAGGTTCATTTGCCGTGGCAATTGCTTCTAAGCTATCTACCAAGCAATTGCTTCCCAATGCTGCAAGAGTTTCATATTCAGGTCCTCCACCATCTACTGGAGCAAAGGCTCCTTCTATAATTTTAACCGTTCTCTCGCAGGCAACTGGACAATGACGGCTGACATATTTCCCTACAAGAATTGTCTTCGCCATTTCCTGACTAGTGATTTTCTGAGCACCCTCTTCCCAGT
>DASRME010000082.1:0-2380 GCA_035648095.1 Atribacterota bacterium
CCCTTCAAAGATCATTTTATCCGTAGTTTTATCATAGGTCACATTGTCTGCCTGAATATTTACCACTGATTCTTCAGTCTCTTTTTTTTCTTCCTGGGCAGAAGCAGAAAAGGTTAAAAATATAATTAGAGATAAGCTAAAAAATATAATCAAAATTTTATTCAAATAAGTTCTTTTATTATTTTTCATTAGATCGATAAAACTCCTTTCTATTAAAGTAGTCGTTAGTGAATAGTCGTTAGCATTAAATATAAGGTATTTCAATTCACCAATTGACCGATTGGCCAATTTACCAATTAGAGATAAACAATACAAAATATAAGATACATTTAATACATAGTAAAGAAAATACAAAAAATGGAGGCAAGATTATTCAATGCTAAAAGTTACTTTTACATTTCCCTGTAATTCAAGTTTGTTTAGTTCAACATCACTTTTGAGCCAGTCAGCGGTAATATTATTTTCTTTTACTACTAATTCAACGGGTTCCAGACTGGCCAAGGTTTCTTCTTCCGAATCCCAGTAAAACCTTTCCCCTTTTAGGATATCTCCTTCTTTAGTCTCGATAATTACATCTCCCACTAATTCCATGCTCTTGCTTCCCATATCGGCAATACATTTATTAAGCTGAATATTTAGATAGGGTTCATTGTCCTTAAAAATTACTGCTTTTTTAATCATTTCAAAGACGGTTTTTTTTCTGTCTTCGGCTAAAGATATTTTATCAGCTTCTATCTCCCATTCTTTTTCCCCGGCTTTCATTCCTACTACTGTCCCTTTTTCTATCTTAACCGGGGCTTCATTTACTTTTATATCTTCTTCGGTTTCTTCAATCCCTACTTCTGCTTTGCCCTTATCCCCATCCTTCCCCTTATTATAGATAAAATATAAAGAAAGGGCTATAGCCAGAATTATTATTAAAATAAACCACAAATATTTTCGTTTAAGCATATGATAATAATATCATTAAAGCCCCAAAGATAAAAGCATTTCATCCCAAAAAGTATCTTGAGCAAAGTTGGTGCTATTATACTTGTTGGAATTATAAGCATAATACCATGGAAAGTAAATAGAAAGGCCTTTGGAGCCACTTACACTTCCACTACTGTATCCCGATTTTATTATTGCATAATTTAAAGTCTGTTGGATGTTTAAGGCAATATTTTTGACTTCAAAGCTATTTGAATAAGTTAATAATTGATTACAAAAATCATATAAATCAATAAAATCAGGATCTCCGTAATATTGACTGTAATAAGCAGCGTTTAAATAAGCATTTTTTGGAGTTAAGGTATCACTCCTAATCACATCCGCCATAGAAGATAGCTGACCAGCTAACTCATTCATATAACTTAAATCAATTACTGATTGGGTAACATTATCAAAAGGATAAGAATAAATATATTTATCAACGATATCGGCTGCCAGTTGTTTTGGTGACATAAGGGGATTGCTCACCAGCTGAGCCAGGATAGTATCATAAGGCCAGCCATCACCGGGTGAATTCTCTTCTGAGGCAATCAAGATATCGGTATAATCTTTTATCTGATAAGCCACCTCAGTCATAGCCATAAGACAGGCATCCATCCCCACAATATCAATCTTTTTCCCCATCTGAGTACTAATAGCCGAGAGAGCATATTCTAATTCGGACATAGTTATTCTATCTCCTCCGCTAGTATAATCCCAGGCAATATCTTTGGTGAGGCTTAAGGAACGGAACCCCCCTCCATGATTCCAGATTACCAGCAAATATTTTTTAGCCGGATAATTAGTTGTTGCCCAATCGGTAAAATCAATTAAGGTCTGGGGGTCACCCATGTTAAGTTCGCCCAAATCACTTTTTAATTGAGAATTTATCTGAACGAGATCAAAATCCTGAGTAATATAATATCTCCTGGTGTTGGTCCAATCACTGTTGGAAATATCATAGCCAGGGATTCGGTCTGCCTGAACCACTATATTTACATCGCCAGTAGAACCGACCATTTCCATCTCATTTATATCATCAATACCAGCGCTTTCTAAATTATTATCAGCATCAAGGTAAACCATTACCGTCCATTCGACAGTATTATCCCTTGGGGGAAATAAAAAACAACCGGTCAAGCTAATTGATAAGATTATTAGAAAAAAAATTATTGCATATTTAACTTTCATAAATTATTTCTCCTTCTTATTAGTCGCTAGTAAATAGTCGTTAGTATTAAATACAAGTTTTTAGTTAACGGTTTTCAGTTTACAGTTTAAAGATACAAGTTGCAAGATGCAAAATTATTTCATTAACCGAGTAATTAATTTGCCAATTAAAAAGTTATCGTTATATTCCGAATCCCGGATTCTGGCTCTTGATTTCATCATAAAATACGCTTCAAAAGAT
>DASRME010000083.1:0-3151 GCA_035648095.1 Atribacterota bacterium
ATATATCATCCAGAACGGACACCAACCGCTATTTTTTCATCCCGGGATATGGATTAAAAATATTTTTTTAACGAACTCTCAAAATCTCCTCTTCTTAACAAATGTTTAGGAGTTAATATTATCCTGGATAATGATACCTGTAAAGACCTTAATTTTTCTTTGCCTGCTCTTTCCTTAACCGGAAATTTAAAATGAGCCTCCCCCGCTTTATCGGACAATAAGATAAGAGCTATAATAAGTTTATTGGAGGTTCAAATAAGATGGAAACAAAAACGGCTGACAATCAACAAAGCGACTCCGATAATTAGAGTAAGCATATAAATCATGGATATTATTTCAAATTGCATTTCTTTTAACATAATTCCTAAAGCGGTAGAATTAAAAAAATAGCATAAAATTTTTTCAAATTTTCCCCCTGAATATTTTGGATAGCCTGAACTCCGAAATTAACTCCAAATAAACTTCCTGCTCCTAATAAAAGAGCAGCTAAAATGACTACTTTTCCTTCCTGAAAATAAAGGTAAGTAGCAAATATGGAAGAAATGACAACGGTCAATAGGCTTGTTCCTACAGCATGATGGGATCTCATGTTGAAAAAGATAATGAGCAATGGAACTAGAATAAATCCGCCACCATTCCCATAAATCCCTGTAAAAAGCCAACTACCAAAGCAATCAAAACAATTAACTAAAATTTCGGATCCCTCCAACTCAAGAAACCATTACCGCAAAAATTCAGTGCGTGAGTGCAAGCTAACCGTAAACAGGCTGTTATACGCCATTCCTTATTTGCAAAATATCATCCTTAACGCAATTAGGAGCAACGCTACTCCGAATATCCTTCCCAATACTACGTTCGACAAGCCCGATGCAATCTTTGCACCGAATAAACTACCAAAAAAGAACCCCAAAGCGATAAGGGCGGCTATTTTCAAATCCACATAGCCTTGTTTATAATACGTCCATGCAGCGAGAATCCCAATCGGAGGAACCAGTAAAGCCAGTGTTGTCCCCTGGGCCAGATGTTGGGAAAGCCCAAACAAAAAAACCAAGGCAGGTACAATAATTATTCCACCACCGATCCCAATTAGTCCACTTAGGACACCGGCTATAATCCTAAAAACAAATAAAATAAGATATTGCTCATATCTACCTCCTTCTTTCTAGAAAATGCTGTACAACTACTAATTCTTTAGTTGTTTTATTTCTTTTAATATATCACCCATGACATCGAGATCTTCTTTATTGAGAATTTCATTGAATATTGTAATTTAATTGCGTGATAATCAACTGGTAATTTTTTTATTCCTAAAATATAAAATAATATCCATGAAAACCATGCAACTGTTTAATCCGTATAAATAAATCACTAAATCAAAATTATAAAATAATTTATGCATCATTCCGGCCATATATCCAACAAAGACTATAAGTAAAAATATAATACTTTTGCCGGTATTTTCTCGAGAAGTATATGATTTATATATGGAAAATGGCCAAGCCGCACCAAAACAAATTAACATAATGGCTTCAAATATACTCATATATTGTTCCTTTTCTTTTTTAGATTTTTTTACAAAGAATAAATTTTATTTTTATATCTTACAATTAATTAATTTCTTATTGCCTATATCATTTCAAGCAGTTTTTCTTTTTGATTTAATGCCGGCTTTTCTAAAACTAGATTAAATAACCTATTTAAAATATCCTTTATTTCTTTCCCTTCATTATATCCTAATTCAATTAAATCTTTGCCGTTTACGGCTAAATCTTTAAGGGATACAGGCGGTCTTTCCTGCAGGATTTCTCTTATATTATTTTCTGCTCTTTCGATTTCAACTGATTTAGATTTTTCAGAGCTTCGACTTTCCTTGATAAGTCCTTTCTTTAATTCCCAGGCATCTTCTAAATTTTCCATACCTACTCTGGAGGCAAGCTGTCTTATATTTATTTTTTTAGAAAAATTGAGAATTTGCCAATTTTCTTTAGTTAGAATAATTACTTTTTTAATCACTGCATTTTTAAATTTTATCCGCTGCAATATTTTAACCACAATTTCTTTTTTTTCATCAAAGTGGGATATATTCTTTATATTATACAATAGAACCGATAACCTCAAATTTAAATTTGAAGGCAGACTAGCCACCATACTTAAAGTATTTTCCAATAAATCTTCGCCCTCGCAAAAATTTTCTCTATAAATTCCCACGCACTTTTCCAATTCAGGCATAATAAATCTTAACAGCCCCAGTTGGTACAATAATTTAAATCCTCTTCGGGGATCATTGCTCAGTAATATTTTGGTAAATTCATCCCTAATCCTCTCTATACTGACTTTTTTAATCAGTAAAGTATTTTTTTCTATCGCCCGGAGAGTAGCTTTATCTATTTTAAAATCAAGCTCGCAGGCCAATCTGATTGCCCTTAACATTCTTAATGGATCTTCTTTTATTCGTTCTGCGGGATTTTCTACTCCCCTTATTATCTTTTTTTTAATGTCCTCTAATCCGTTAAAATAATCAATTACCCCTTCATCTTCTCCCCAAGCCAAGGCATTAACAGTAAAATCACGACGTCTTAAATCTTCCAATAAATTTAGATTGGGAACTGATTTATTCTTTTTAAAAGTACTCACTTCATAATTAATATGATTTTTAACTACAGTAACCGTCCCAAATTTTTTGCCCACCGAAATCACTTTAAATTCTTTAAAAGCTCGAGAAATTTCCTCTGGTGTAGCTTTGGTAGTTATATCACAATCGTGAACTTCTTTCCCCATTACCAGATTGCGGATACACCCCCCTACCACCAAAGCCTCATAACCTGAATCATTTAATCTCTTTGCTATGAATAAAGCTCCCGGATCTATGTCTTTTAATTCTATTTTCAAATTAAATCTATTCTGTTTTTCCATTTAAGTGCCTTTTTAGATGTGCTATGCATTCTATGTGGCTCGTCTGGGGAAACATATCTACAGGTTGCACTTTCCCCAGGTTATAGCCATTTTGGGTAAGATATTTAATGTCTCGAGCCAGGGTAGGCAAATTACAGGAAACGTATAAAATTTGTTCGGGTTTAATTTTGATTATATCCCTTAACATCTCCCGGGAACATCCCTTGCGGGGCGGATCTACTACCATAATCTGAACTTC
>DASRME010000084.1:0-4823 GCA_035648095.1 Atribacterota bacterium
AAGAGGCAGCAGAAGTTATTATTGCCCTTAAAGATAAAGATAAGAATGCAATAATACATGAAGTAGCTGATTTATGGTTTCACACTTTAGTGGCTTTAGGTAGTTGCAATATTTCTCCTCAGGATGTATTTAAAGAACTAATAAAAAGAAGAAAATGAGGTGGTAAAAATGGAAGATTATCCTCGTTGGAGAGACGGATTAACCGACCAATTATTTAAGGCAATATTACTTTTAAAAAACGAAAAGGAATGTTATAGTTTTTTTGAAGATATAGCTACCATCAATGAAATTAAGGAATTTAGCCAAAGGCTTGAGGTATCCCGAATGTTAAGTGATGGCTCTACTTACGAAGAGATTGCCCATAAAACAGGAGCAAGTTCTGCTACTATTAGCCGGGTAAAAAGGTGTTTAAATTATGGCGCAGATGGTTATAAATTAATTCTGGGAAGATTATTTGAGAAAAAGAAATAATTTTTATTAAAAGTGCTTGACAAGAGATATTTCCTGTGCTAAATTATGTGTACATAAATAAAAAATGAAAACAATAAGAAAAGATTAACTAAAAATTGAATAGGATTTTATAAAATAATATACTGGAATAGTAAGCAAAATTTATTCTTAAAGAAGCTGAAATCCCTCCAGCAATAGTTTAAGTGAAAATAATCAGATAATTGTTTTAAGTAACTTAAAACGTAATGGATGGCGTTAACATCTATAAATGAAGAGTAGAAAGTTTTTACATTATTAGTAAAGAGAACTTTTTTACTAAATTGAGGTGGCACCACGGAATTATTTTTCGTCCTCAGGAGTAATTGCTAAGTTATTGAGTGATTACTCCTGAGGTTTTTTTATTATAGTCCATTTAAAATAAAAAGGAGGATTAAAGAATGTATAAAAAATTATTTATTCCCGGCCCGGTTAATGTAACCGAAGATACCTTACAAAAAATGGCTACTCCTATGATTGGTCATCGAGGCAAAGAGGCTTCAACCCTGCAGAGAGGCATTAGTGATAAACTAAGAAAGCTGATGTACACCCAAAATGAGATTTTACTATCCACTTCTTCCGGTAGTGGTCTGATGGAGGGGGCTATCCGTTCTTGTACTCAAAAAAGAGCCGCAGTATTTTCCTGTGGTAATTTTGGTAACCGCTGGTTTGCTATGGCGGAAGATAACAATGTGCCTGCCGATAAATTTGAAGTTGAATGGGGATTACCTAACACTGCGGAATCGATAGACCAGGTTTTAACCACCGGAAAATATGATCTTATTACCGTTACTCACAATGAGACCTCTAGTGGAATAATGAATCCGGTTGAAGAGATTGCCAAGGTGATGAAAAAATATCCTGAAGTAGTGTTTTGTATTGATACGGTAAGCTCTTTAGGTGGAACCAAGATAGAAGTGGATAAGTTAGGTATTGATATATGTCTTACTTCCAGTCAAAAATGTTTAGGTTTACCTCCCGGTCTTTCTCTATGTTCAATCTCAGAAAAAGCCTTAGAGGCAGCCAGGAAAGTTAAGTTTAGAGGCACTTACTTTGATCTGTTGCAGATTTATGAATATATTCAAAAGAAAGATTATCAATACCCCTCTACTCCTTCTCTGTCTCATATGTTTGCCCTTGATTATCAATTAGATAAAATATTTAATGAAGGTTTGGAAAACCGTTTTGCTCGCCATGCAGAAATGGCTAATGAGGTAAGGACCTGGGCAAAAGATAAATTTACCCTCTTCGCGCAGGAAGAATTTGCCTCTAACACGGTGACCTGTGTAAAGAATACCCGAGAGATTAATGTAAGTGCCTTAAACAAGGCTTTAGGAGAAAGAGGTTTTATGATTTCTAACGGATATGGAAAGCTGAAAGAGAAAACCTTTAGAATAGCTCATATGGCCGAAGCAACTCTTGCTGAAATTAGAGAACTTCTTTCTCTCATTGATGAGATTTTAGGATTATAGGTGGCGATAAAAATGTTAAAAATATTAGTAACTGATGGAATGGATAAAAAAGCTGTTCAGGCCTTAAAAGATATGGGGCATCAAGTAACAGAGCAATTTTTTGAACCCGAAGAGTTAAAAGAACGGGTGAAAGATTTTAATGTAGTTATTGTGCGCTCTGCAACTAAAGTTAGAAAAGATATCATAGATTCTGCCCTACAAACCGGAAATTTAAAGCTGATTATTCGAGGTGGTGTAGGTGTAGATAATATAGATGTAACTTATGCTGAATCAAAAGGGATAAAAGTAAGAAATACACCCAAAGCGAGCAGTGCGGCTGTGGCGGAATTGGCTTTAGGCCACATGTTCTCTCTGGCTCGATTTATCGGAAATTCTAATGTTAGTATGAGAGAGGGTAAATGGAATAAAAAGAAATATACCGGGATAGAACTTTCCGGTAAAACCTTAGGACTCGTAGGATTTGGTAGAATCGGGAAAGAATTAGCCAAAAAAGCTAAAGCATTAGAGATGAAGATTATCTATAATGATATTTTAGGACCAGCCAAAGATTGTCCCGAATATTCTTTTGTTTTACTGGATAAACTTCTAGCTGATTCTGATTTTGTCTCCCTACATATACCGGGGGATGAAGATAAATCTCCGGTGATTGGCAAAGCAGAATTTACTAAAATGAAAGATGGAGCATATTTTATTAATTGTGCCCGGGGGAGTGTGATAAATGAGACAGCTTTGCTGGAGGCCTTAAATTCCGGAAAACTTTCTGGGGCGGGAATAGATGTCTTTTCCGAAGAACCTTCTCAGAATTTGAAGCTGATAAGCCATGAGAGAGTTTCAGTAACTCCTCATATTGGCGCATCTACCAAAGAAGCCCAAAAGAGGATTGGGGACGAGATTGTTTTTATTATTAAAGAAAATTTTTAGATAAAAAAGGGGAATCCAAGAATGCCGGTGATTAAACCATTTAAAGCTTTTAGGCCTCAACCGGAGTTGGTGAGAAAAGTAGCATCACCACCTTATGATGTTCTAAATGTCGAGGAAGCCCGTCAATTGGCAAAAGATAATCCTTTTTCCTTTCTTCACGTAAATAAAGCAGAGATAGATTTAGATTTTTCCGTAGACCATTATGACCAAAGAGTATACGAAAAAGCCAGGGAAAATCTCGATAAGTTAATCGAGAATAAAGTATATTTACTGGACAAACAGGAGAAGATCTATATTTATAGACAGATCATGGAAGGAAGGACTCAAACCGGATTGGTGGTCTGTGTTTCCATAGATGATTATCTTAAAGGAAAGATTAAGAAACATGAAAATACCCGAAAAGATAAAGAAAAGGACCGCATGAATCATATTGGTTTTACCGATGCCAATACCGGTCCGGTTTTTATTACTTACAAAACAAAAAATGAGATAAATCAAGTCGTAAGCAGGTGGACTAAAGAAAAAGAACCAGTATATAATTTTACCTTAGAGGATGGAATTACTCACACTTGCTGGGTAATCGATGATGAATCAACCATTCAGCAGTTAATAGAATTCTTTGCCGAGATTGATTATCTTTATATTGCAGATGGTCACCATCGGGCGGCAGCAGCAACTAAAGTAGGGCTGAAAAGAAGAGAACAGTATAAAGATTATACCGGGAAAGAAGAGTTTAATTACTTTTTGTCCGTCCTTTTCCCACATGACGAACTTTACATCATGGACTATAATCGCTTAGTAGCGGATTTAGCGGGAAACTCTAAGGAAGAATTTTTTCAGAAAATATCTAAAAAATTTAGCATAGAAGAATATCGCGGGGAAGGTCCTTACCGACCGGAAGAAAGACATACCTTTGGCATGTATTTAAGTAACTGCTGGTTTAAACTAACTGCAAAACCAGGGACTTTTAATGAAGATGATGTAGTAGACAGCCTTGATGTATCGATATTGCAAAATAATCTGCTTACCCCTATTTTGGGGATAGAAGACCCCCAAACAGACCAGAGAATAGAATTTGTAGGAGGAATCAGGGGTTTAGAGGAATTAGAAAAAAGGGTAAAAGCGGGGTTTAAAATAGCCTTTTCCTTGTATCCTACTTCGATAGAAGAATTAATGAAAGTAGCCGATGCAGAAAAACTAATGCCTCCCAAATCAACCTGGTTTGAACCAAAACTGCGAAGCGGAATCTTTATCCATAAACTATAGACAGCCTATAATTTATGTTATATAGTATAGAGTAAAGAAAATGACAGATAGCGTTGTTCGATGCAGCGATAAGTAATAAGTAATGTGTAATGGGTAGGGGCTCGATTTATCTATGAATATTAAAGAAGAAATAAAAAAACAATTAAATAAAAGAACGCTGTTGCTCGATGGAGCAATGGGCACCATGCTCCAAGCATATGGTCTTCAATCAGGAGAGTGTTCTGAAGAATGGAATATATCTCATCCTGAAGTAGTGCAAAAAATTCATCAAGAATATATAAGAGCCGGAGCGGATGTAATACTGACCAATACTTTTGGCGCTAATAGAATTAAATTAAGAAGTTTTAGCATAGAAACTAATATTCAAAAAATAAATGAAATAGCAGTAACTATAGCTAAAGGTACAATAGATAAAGAAAGAAGTTTGGAAAAAAGAATATTTATTGCCGGTTCTGTAGGGCCGACAGGGAAGATACTGGAACCATACGGAGATTTAAAAGTAAGTGAGGTCTATAAAAACTATAAAGAACAGACAGTCATTTTAGAAAAAGCAGGTGTGGATCTAATCATTTTGGAAACTTTTTTTGATCTTGAAGAAATAAAAACTGCCCTTAAGGCAGTAAAAGAAAACTCTGATTTAATGGTGATTGCCTCAATGACTTTTGATAAAAACTTAAA
>DASRME010000085.1:0-5602 GCA_035648095.1 Atribacterota bacterium
GCAGATCGTCTTTTTTTGGTTTTCTTCCCTGGGATACATTTTCAAAGATAGCCCTTCCTAAGCCAGCAACCAAGGAATATAAAAATAGATCTCCGCTTATTTTTTTACCGGAAGATAAAGCGACTTCCCCGAACAGGTCGCCTGCTTTCTTCTGATTTTTTCTTAATTTCTCGAAGAGCTCATTGATCTTCTTCTTGCTCTCTTCCTTATGCATAAAATCATAGCTGATTCTTTGCATAATAATAAAAATTTTAGAATTTTCTTCTAAAAGATTTATATAGAAATCTACGATTAATTCAATCCGTTGTTTGATATTATTTGTAATAGAAATTATTTCACTAGTCTTTTCAAAAATCTTTTTTAGGTTTGCTTCCAGAAGCTCTGAAGCTAAATCTATCTTAGAAGGGAAATAATAATAAATAGTAGATTTTTTTACTCCGGAAAGCAAGGCAATATCATCCATGGTGGCCTCATAAAAGCTCTTTTTAAAAAAGATATCCTGGGCAGCTTCTAAAATTTGTTCTTTTTTATTCCTATTTTCTATTTCCATTAAAAAGACCACTCTCCTGATAGGTATATTCCCTCAGCGCTTCCCAGCTGTCCTAGCTTTGAATCCGGGTTACCGGAAACAGAAACGTAAGAAAGGGTAACGGAAAAGTCATTGGTGAAATCATAACTGGCACCGATAGAATTTACCATGCTTCCATCATGAAGACTGATGATACCTAAATAGCTGGGAGTAAGCTTACTGTCTTCTAATTCCTTTTTGGCATTTAAATAAATATAAGGGGAACATTGATCTCCTTCTTCAGAAACAAATCCCCAGATGAAACCGGCATTTAAATATAGGTCAAAAGAGGTGGTATAATCAGCACCAACTACTGCTTTTATGTAGGGGTCTTTTAATATATCTTCACCCTGGACCTGCCAGGGTTGGGGGGTTATGTAAGCCAAATCACCTCTTAAGGTAGCCCCTTCAATGCCGGGAAAATCTCCCTGAAATTCCAAGCCGAAAACACTTTTTTCGGGATATCCTAATCCTAAATTTAAAGTCATTCCGGAAACACCGGGAACAGGTTGAAAAGTTTCAGGATAAGCATTAAGATAATATCCGTTATAATAACTGACAGCCGCATCAAATGAAGCAAAACTTCTTCCTAATTTTATTCCCCAAACCGGGTTTTCCGGAGTGTTATGAGTTATATTAATAGAGCTTATTTCTATTCCTTGAGCTTGGAATTGGGGGGTAAACATCGAAAGGTAGATTTGCTTTTCGTATTCTTCTGGCATAAAAGAAGGAACGAAAGAAGGTAGGACTACTGCCTGTAAATAAGTAATATCATTAAAATAATAAGTTGCATCAGCGGCTAATACTCCGTTTTTCTGGGCCATAGATGTAAAAGACATTCCAGGCGGCAGAGGATTAAAATTATCCAAAGGACCGAACATATCCGTCGATCCCCAGCTTACAATTAACAGACCTGTTTTTATATCGAGTTGGGGAATAAGGTCATAAGCGCCAACATAAAACTCATTAGGAATTATCATGACCGGATTATCAGCAAGAGAACTATCCGTATATTTAATTAAAAAATTTCCTTCTGCAAAAACTTCATCAGTAAAAGTATGAATAAAACTGAGGTCTAAATTTAGAGTATTGCTTAGATTATTTTCTGTAAAATTGTATCCCCCTGAATAGGTTAAGTTCCCAGAAAAATTTATGGCATAAGCAGAAGCTGAAAATAACAAAATAATAGATATTACCAAAAAAATATTTCTTTTCATAATTCTATTTTTCTCCTTTATTCGTTGTTAGTTAATTGTTTACTTAGTTATCTAGTTAGCTGGTTTGATATTAATTCTTCAACTAATTAACCGGGTAACTAACTAACCAAATAACTAATCTTTGCGAGCTCCGATTTTATTCTATCTCCTGAAATTTTCTTATTACTCATCACTCATTACTTATTTTAAAGAGTCGGTTTTGATAAAGTTCTGATACTAAAAAAACCGGATGATAATTCGATATCATATTCTATTTCTTTCATGACTATTTTGGTAATACGGTTTTCCAACATATCCGTAAATTCTATCTCCATAGGTGTAACCTTGCCTTTATCGTCAATTTTTATTTTATTGATGGTTAAAGTTTTAGTCAATTCATTAATCGTTTCGTAAAATTCTACTTTTTTGGCATAAAAATTTTCCTTATCTACGTGAAGAATGATCTTTTCATAAGACACATCTTCTCCGTTTGGCAAAACTTCTACAATATATGCATCATCCGTTTCTTGTAAAAGTGTTTTCTTATATTCTTCATCTTTATAATCCATGCTCATATCTTCATAAGAAAGACCCGTTCCCGCAAACTCGTCACTCCCGGCCATTAACCTTGCTCTACCATAGGCAGGCAAGTAAAAATGTATTTTTTCTCCATCATTAACGCTTAGAATTGCTGTTCCTTTTTGTGATTTAGGAGAGAGGAATCTCATCAGGATGCTGCTCTTTCCATCTTCTCCCTCTTGAGAGAACATTATCATCTCTCTGACTTCTTCTTTCCCATTCTGGTCAATTAAGATCATTTCAGAAATAGTTTTTTGAGTAGTAAAATCAGGCGATGTCTCTTCTATTTTATCCATGATTTCATCCACGGTTAGTGTTGTTTCTGCTCCTGCGTAGGCCGCCATAACTGAAACCAACAAGCAAACAGTTATCATCGTAAAAAAATATTTTCTTATTTTCATTATTTTGACTCCTTTTTTATTTTAAAATCGACTTTATCCAGTAATATTGGAAGAAGCAATAAAGTGTATATGACACTTACCAGCATGACGCTTCCAATTAATTGACCAAAAGAGACCATCATCCCGATGCTGGAGAGAGTAAGCACAAAAGTACCTGCCGCAATAGATATTGAATTAAAAATAATTGCTCTCCCTGTTCCGGTTAGGGTAGTTTTTAACGCTTCGGTTTTTTCTTTGCTTTTTAATTCATTTTTATATCGGGAAATAAAGTGAATGGTATAATCTATTCCTGCTCCTATGGCAATACTTGCAACCATCATAGTTGAAACATTTAATGGTATATGGAAAATCCCCATGACCCCACCAGCGGTAATGACCGTTAAAACAAGAGGGATAATAGAATAAAATCCTATTTTTAAAGATTTAAATTGAATGACCAACATGGCAAATACCATTAAGAATGCAAGAATGATACTCCTTATCTGTCCTCTGAACAAGCTACTGTTTACCCGGTCTGTAATGACTGGTGTTCCACTAAGTCGGAATGAGATTTCGATATTTCCTTTGCTATCCGGAACATAAACCACATTATCAGTTAGGTACCATAGTATATCCTTATCTTCATCGGTCAATTGATCACCTAAAAAATTTTCTGCCATTAATTGCGAAGCTTTTATTTTTTCTCTTTCCCTGGCCATATTTCGAGAATCTTCCAGTATTTCCAGCAAATAGAGAGCATTATCTTCAGATAAGTTTATTTGACTAATAAGTTCATCTATAAAGAAATCTACTGTTTGCTCATTTTGGATATAAGATGTAAGTAAAGGAGAAATCTCCTCCTTGGTTAATTCCAAATCTTCAATTTCCAAAGAAGATAGAGACAAAATTTCAGAAATAAATGTCTGGTCTTTTCTTTCAAATTCATTATTTGGTTGAGCAGCCAATTGAACTAATTCTTTCTTGAAGCCGTCAATATTTTTTATCTCTATACCTTTTGCCTGAAGGGAAGAAATAATTTCATCTGCAATATATGGGTAATAATTTTTGCGTTCTTCTATGTCTAATTGTGATAGATCTATTTGGCTTACTTTTTTAGGAATGGTATCTATAAATGTCCTTATTTTTGCAATAGATAAATCTATCGCACCTGACATCATTTCTTTAGCTTTTACAGATACCAGTGTGTCTTTGTCTTTATCACCTACCATTGAAGTAAGGTATTCATTATCCTGTGCAAAAAACCAGAGATTATCAATTTTTTGTTCGCTTGCAGGTATGATTTTCTTGTTTTCCATGGCATTATTTAAGTCAATTAAAAAATCGCTGATTGAAGAAGGTTCTGCCAGTGAAGGGAGTCGTTTTGAGTAATCCTCAATTTTTTTTATCTGCCTTAGGACATAAGGATTTTTAACATTATTAGCTTCAGTGTAAATATAAAGTGTATCTACCCCTCCAAATTTTTCTTTGAAATAATTCAAAGTTTTTACAACCTGGCTCTTTTTTCCTAATCTTGATTCCATGGAAGAATCAGGCATGATCTGGGTCGCAAAGCCGATTCCTCCTAAAACTACGGCCAATACAATGACAATGACCATTTTCTTTTTTTCTGAGACCAAACAAAATACGAGTTTCAGTAATTTACTGACTAAATCATTAGAATGGGCAGAAAATTTTTTATGTATTTTAGGAGGAGGGAAAAGTTTATAAAAAGCACCCAGAAAAAAAGTTGCCAGTATAAAAGCAAAAAATATTCCCAGGGTAGAAAAAATACCAAATTCGGTAATGGGCCTTACGATGGCAGCAGAAAGAGACAAAAAACCAGCCATAGTCGTTAAAGCGCTCATTAATATAGGCACAAAAGTATGCCGGAAAGTCATTTTGACTGCCTTAAGTGGTTCAAAACGATATCTTTCTTCATAATAACGGCTTACAAAATGTATTCCATAAGCAGTTCCCAGAGATATCATAATAACCGGTAGGATAGCAGCTACCATAGTGACATTTCTTCCTGTGGAGGCAATTAATCCCAAAACCCAAACCGAAGACATAAAAGCGACAAAAAGGGGCAATATGACTCCCCGGATACTTCGAAAGCAGAAGAAAAGGACAAAGAGCATGACAATAAGGGCAACAATGCTTAGCCCCATGGTACCCCGGGAACTTTCTGATATTTCTGCACTCATTAATGGCATACCGGAATAATATATTTTTGTAGCTTCTCCTTTTAGAGGTTCAATTATTTTTATTAAATTATTTTTTAGCTCGCTTCCTGAATAACCTTTCCTCACTTCAATGACCAACAGGGTGACATTTCCGTCTGCGGAGATAAATTTACCCTTTACCATATTATTTTTTAAAAGAGTTTCCTTAAGCTCTCTTGCTTTTTTATCGTTTTCCGGGAAGATTTCTACTAAATCTTTTACTTCCAAACCAAATTCTGTGCTTATTATTTCAGGCATATTTAAGAAAGAAGTGACGGATTTAATATAAGAAGTATCATTTAATTCATCAATAATATTTTTTACGCTCTTTAAATTTTCTACCCGGAAAAGGTCATCATATTCCAGCGAGATTACCGCTGTTTCTGATTGAGAGCCGCCAAATTTATCAACTATTTCACTATAAAATTCTATATCCGGGTCATCCGCAGGCATATATTTGGTAATGTCATCTTCGATGGTTAACTTGTTTAATTGTGAGCCTGCCAAAATAGTGATAACAATGGTTATTATAACTATTGGCCAGGCATATTTTGTAATAAGATCGGCAACTTTTTTCATCATTTTACTTTCCCTTTTATCCTCTCAATCTTTTAGACTAAAATTAATTATAACTGACTGGTCAGTCGAAAGTCAAGA
>DASRME010000086.1:0-2925 GCA_035648095.1 Atribacterota bacterium
ATATTTGGTCCGGATGGCGATTTTTTCACCCAGAAAATCGAGAAAATGTGGGACGAAGAAGGGGAAGAAATCGAAGTTGCTCCCCATGCTAAGCAAATTATTAGAATTAAAATGTCTAAACCGGTAAAACCCTGGTATATAATTAGAAAATTAAATGAAACTTAAAATATTATTAAATTATCTAAATTTTCCTATAGAAAATGGCAAAGAAGGCTTTTTGTAACAGATTGACTTTCGAGATAATAATCGTGAAAAAGAATAATGAAATAGAAAAAAATATTTTTTTTAAAGTTCTCCCCAAATTCCCTCGGAGGTTTTTTAACCTCTTTTTATCCCCAGAATCCTTAGTTTAATTATTAAAATTCTACTTAAGAATATTTTTTGAACGTTAATATTCCACAAATGATTAGATAATTTAAAAATATTTTAAATTATTTTCAAAAAAAAGAAGGATTTTAGATTTTTATGTCGCATAGTGTGATATAATGCATTAAGTGCAACATAATTATATTTATGATGCATAAAAAACATTATCCGATTAGTTTATTAATTAAAATAAACAATATTTTTAATTATTAATATACCTAAACTGATAACTGAAAATTACCATTTTAAAAGGAGGTGGAGTTAATATTAAAAGAACAGGGTGGAGAATTATTAAAAAAAGTAAAAGAAAACAGCAATAAATTAAACCCAACGCAAAAGAAGCTTATTAAATTTATATTAGATAATTATATGGAAGTTGGCTTTATGTCAGCGGCTAAACTTGCCCTAAAAGTTAACACAAGTCAATCAACCGTTTTACGATTAGCTAGTGCACTTGGTTATGATGGTTTTGGTGGAATGCAATCAGATATTCAAGCCATGATAAGAAGAAAGATTACTTCGGCAACATTTGTTGATGAAATGGAGACTTCTTATGTGGATTCTAATATAAAGAACATTAACCAATACGAGTCTCTATATAGTCGTGTTATTCAAATAGATTTGGAAAATATCAAAAATATTAAAAGAAATATAGATGTTACAAGTTTAGTTAATGTAGTAGATAATATTTTGAGGGCAAAGAATATTTATATATTAGGCTTAAGAAGTTCTGCTTCTTTGGCTTCATTCTTTGGTTTTTCTTTAAATTTAATATTAAATAATAATGTAAAAATATTAGACAATAAAATTTGTAATTTAGTTGATCAAACATTATCAATTTCAAAGAAGGATATTTTAATTAGCTTTTGCTTTGCTAGATACACCAAAGAAACAGTAAAAATGATGGAATTTGCGAAAAAGAAGGGAGCAAAAACGATAGTTTTTGCAGATGATATATTAACTCCCTTTAGTGAAATTTGTGATCTTTTGATACCGGTTAATGTTAACTCCGCGGGATATGTAGGATCTTATGTTGGGCCGTTAAGTTTAGTAAATTTTTTACTTGCTCTTACTGCGTTTAAAATGGGAAAGAATGCAATTACAAGGTTAAAAGAAGTTGAGAAGTATTTTAAGGAATATGATGTTTTTTATTCTGAATAATTGAGTCAAAATAGTTTTTCATATTACAAATATAATAAGTAGGAAGGAGAGCACAAGATATGCAAAAAGTTTCTTTGTTATTTTTAAACCAAGAAGAGGTAATTAAGTGTGGTGGATTTGATATGTCGAAGATTTTACCAGACATTGAAAAATTTTTTTCTTTAGAAGCAACGGGAAAAGTAATTTTACCGAGTAAGACAATTCTAAGATGGGGAGATGTTAAATCAGAAGAGACAAAAGGACGTATAAACTGTATGCCTGCTTATGTTGGGGGAGATGTAAATATGCCTGGAATCAAATGGATTGGTAGTGCTCCTTTGAATCCTTCAAAATATAATCTTCCCCGAGCTTCAGCATTAACCATATTAAATGATCCCGATAATCTTTTTCCCGTAGCAGTAATGGATGGAACTCTTATCAGTGCTATGCGGACTGGGGCAGTTACAGGGGTAGGAGCAAAGTATTTAGCGCGAAGTAATTCAGAGATTGTAGGACTTATTGGAGCAGGAGTGCAAAATAGGACTCAACTTATGGCTTTAAATGAAGTTTTAAAGGGTTTAAAAAAAGTAATTATTTATGACAAAGATAAACAAAGAGCATTTATTTGGGCTAAAGATATGAGTGAAAAATTAAAATTAAATATTGCAGTAGGAGATACTATACAGAAAACCATAGAAAATGCAGATATAGTTGTAACTGCTACTACTTCTGTAAATCCAGTTATAAAAGAAGATTGGTTTAAAGAAGGAGTCTTTTACTCGCAAGTTGGAGGAAATGAATGCGAAGCAGAAGCCATATTAAATTTTGATAAATTTGTAGTAGATAATTGGGAAGAAGTACTACATCGTGGCATATTTACTATCGCTCATATGTATAAAGATGGAAAGTTTAAAAAAGAAAATCTCCATTCAACCATAGGAGAAATAATAATTAAAAAGAAACCAGGAAGAGAAAATAAGAAAGAAAGAATATTATTTTCTCCAATTGGAATGGGAGCTGAGGATGTCATGGTTGCTTCAAGAATATATAGAGAAGCAATAAAAAATGGTATAGGAACAAAATTTGATCTATGGCAAGAGCCCTTTACTTGGTAATTTTCCTAAATTTAGAAATTAGTATTAATAAATATGTTTAAGGCCAGGTGAGTGAGAGGACATATCTTTAAAAAAATCTAAAAAAGGAGGAGGTTTATTAGAAGAAAATTAATGTGAATAAGAATCTGATTACAAGTAAAATATTTAAATTAAAAGGAGAAAAAATTAGAATGAAATTTAAAAAAATAGAAATCGTAACATTAGTACTGGGTTTGATCTTAATCCTAAGTTGCTCAAATATTTTTGCTGCTGGTGTAGAAAGATTTAGTTTAGCAGCAGGTGGAGTTGCGGGAACATATTATCC
>DASRME010000087.1:0-4750 GCA_035648095.1 Atribacterota bacterium
CATTTTAGAAAAAGCAGGTGTGGATCTAATCATTTTGGAAACTTTTTTTGATCTTGAAGAAATAAAAACTGCCCTTAAGGCAGTAAAAGAAAACTCTGATTTAATGGTGATTGCCTCAATGACTTTTGATAAAAACTTAAAGACTATTTATGGCGTTGACCCGGAAAGAGCAGTGATAGTTCTTGAAAGTGAAGGAGCAGATGGAGTAGGGGCTAATTGTGGCATCGGTCCTGAAGTTCTATATAAAGTCTTGGAAATAATGAAGAAGATAAGCAAGACTTATTTAATGGTTGAGCCTAATGCGGGGATGCCTGAACTGGTTAAAGATAAAGTAGTATATCCTGCATCTCCCAAAATAATGGCTGATTATACTGAAAAATTTCTTAAATTAGGAGTAAATTTAATTGGCGGCTGTTGTGGTACTACACCCTTACATATTAAGGCAATGTCGGATATAATTAAAAATTATTAAGTTTTTCTTGACATTGTTAATTAATTGTTGTAAACTTAACTTTAAACATAAAAATTACGAACTATGAAGGAAAAAGTAGGCAAATCGCTATTGTTTAAGAGAGCCAATAAATGGTGTGAATTGGTAACATAAGTTTGTCGAAAATCTCACCTTTAAATGTTTTTTACACAGGTGAAATTATGAAGTAACCTGTGACGTCTCAAAGGCGTTATCCATTGTATACTAATTAAGGATAAAGGCAAGAAAGGTTAATCTCTTCTTTTCTTTATTAAATTAGGGTGGTACCACGAATAACTTTCGTCCCTATTTTAGTCTTTATGGGCTAAAATAAAGGCGGAAGTTTTTTTGTTTTTTGGGAGTATACCTAGGGTTCCGTTTAATCAATTAAGATTAGAGTCTGGACCGAGTGGTATAAAACACTAATACTGCAAGGGTTAGTGTTACACCGTGGGTAAAAAATACCCCAGCGGATAGGTCCCTTTTGTTTTAATGAACAAAATGGAATTATTTGCTGGGGTATTTTTATATGCAAAAACAAAGATGGAGTTTAAAAATAGTCAAGTAATTTAGATCGGAATAAAATTATAGGAAGGAGATGGGTTATATGAAATTAACTGGAGCGCAAATAGTAGTAGAATGTTTAAAAAGGGAGGATGTAAAAGTAATATTCGGCATTCCAGGTGGGGTAATAATGCCCCTATATGATGCCCTTTATAGTGAACACTCTATAAAACATATACTTACCAGGCATGAACAGGGAGCAGCTCATGCAGCTGATGGTTATGCCCGTGCTACTGGTAAGGTGGGTGTTTGCATAGCCACTTCCGGACCGGGAGCTACTAATTTGGTGACCGGTTTGGCTAATGCACACCTTGATTCTACTCCTTTAGTAGCATTTACCGGTCAGGTACCTACGAATTTAATTGGGACCGATGCTTTTCAAGAAGTAGATATCAGTGGTATTACTTTGCCCATTACAAAAAATAATTATGTAGTGAGAGACGTGAGAGATCTTGCCAGCATCATACAGGAAGCTTTTCATATTGCTCGTACAGGAAGGCCTGGACCAGTATTAGTAGATTTACCCAAGGATATTCAATTAGCACAAACTGAGTTTAAATATCCTAAAAGCGTTAGTTTAAATGGATATAAACCGACTTTTAATGGACACATTCAACAGATTAAGGCAGCAGCGCAAGAGATAGATAAAGCAAAAAGACCAATTATTTATGCGGGAGGAGGGGTGATTTCATCTAATGCTTCCTCAGAATTGAGAGATTTAGTTCTTAAAACTAATATTCCGATTACTACTACCTTAATGGGTTTAGGCTCTTTCCCCGAAACTCATCCCTTATCTTTGGGTATGTTGGGCATGCATGGTACTCCTTGTGCGAATTATGCTATTAGCGATGCTGATTTAATTATTGCTTTAGGAGTAAGATTTGACGATCGAATTACCGGAAAATTAGATGAGTTTGGTTCAAAAGCCAGGATAATCCATATTGATATCGATCCAGCAGAGGTAGGTAAAAATGTCTTGGTGGACATCCCCATTATAGGCGATGTTAAGAAAACATTAGAAAGATTAAATGAATTTATCCTTAAAAAGAAAGAAACAGAGTGGTTAAAAAAAATAAAAGATTGGAAAAGCAAATATCCCTTAAAATATTGTAAAAATAACGGAGAATTAAAACCACAATATATTATGGAGACAATTAATGAAATTGCTAAGGATAATACCATCATTGTTACCAGTGTGGGGCAACACCAGATGTGGGCCGCCCAGTATTACCAATATACTGAACCTCGCAGTTTTATTTCCTCGGGGGGATTAGGGACAATGGGATATGGTTTTCCTGCTGCTCTTGGTGCAAAGATGGGTTGTCCTGAAAAAACGGTCATCTGTATTTCAGGGGATGGCAGTTTTCAAATGAACCAACAAGAAATAGCAACCGCTGTGAATAATAATTTAGCTGTTACGGTGATTATTATGAATAATGGTTATTTAGGAATGGTAAGACAATGGCAGGAATTATTTTATGATAAAAGATATGCGGAAACTACTTTAAATGGCAATCCTGATTTTGTAAAGTTAGTTGAAGCCTATGGAGGAACGGGAATAAGAGTAAATAAAAAGCAAGAATTATATCCTGCTTTAGAAAAAGCTATTTCTTTAAATAAATTTGTTTTAATTGATTGTCTTATTCCCAAAGAAGAGAACGTATTTCCTATGGTGGCTCCAGGTGCACCAATAACTAAAATGATAGGAGTTGAATAATAATGAGACATACTATAGCAGTTTTAGTAAAAGATCATCCCGGTGTCTTGGCGAGAGTGGCAAGTTTATTTACCCGTCGTGGTTTTAATATTGAGAGTCTGGCAGTTGGCCATACCGAAGAAACTGATATTTCCAGGATGACTATTGTAGTCAAAGGAGATGAACGGGTTTTAGAACAAATAACTAAACAATTAAATAAATTAATTGATGTGATTAGAGTTAAAGACATTTCTCCAAATAACTCAGTTGAAAGAGAATTGGCTTTAATTAAAGTGAATACTAATTCCTTAGCCGCTCGCTCGGAGATAATACAAACGGTAGATATTTTTAGAGCTAAAATCATTGATGTAAATAGTCAAATAATGACTATTGAAACGACTGGTACAGAGAATAAGGTTAATGCTCTGATCGAGCTATTGCGTCCTTTTGGGTTGAAAGAGGTTGTTCGAACCGGAAAAATTGCCCTATCCAGAGGGAGCGTTGCTACTTCTGGGTTAAAAAAATAAGCGGGATAAATGTTTTTAAGTAAATAGATCGGATAAAAATAATAAAACCAATAGGCAAAACCGATTGGTCTTAAAGATTAGATGAAAAGCCAAAACAAAAAGGAGGATTTAAAAATGGCAAAAATTTATTATGAGAAGGACGTTAAAAAAGAGTATTTAGAAGGGAAGATGGTCGCTGTAATAGGTTATGGAAGTCAAGGAAGAGCGCAAGCTCTTAATTTGCATGATAGTGGTATTAATGTTGTTGTGGGGTTATACGAAGGAAGCAAATCTATAGAGTTGGCTAAAAAAGATGGCTTACAGGTACTGAGTGTGGCTGAAGCAGCTAAAAAGGCGGATATAATACAGATTTTAATTCCTGATGAAGTACAGGGTCGGGTATATTTTGAAGATGGCATAGGAAAAAATTTAGAAGAAGGGAATGTCTTAATGTTTTCTCATGGATTTAATATCCATTTTGGTCAGATTATTCCACCTAAAAATGTGGATGTAATTATGGTTGCTCCTAAAAGCCCGGGTCAGATGCTTCGTAAAATGTATGTTGACGGGAAGGGTGTACCTAATTTAATAGCTGTGTTCCAGGATTACTCCGGGAAAGCTAAAGATATTGCCTTGGCTTATTCTTGGGCAATAGGCGGAACCCGGGCTGGTGTCATAGAGACTACCTTTAAAGAAGAAACCGAAACTGACCTTTTTGGAGAACAGGCAGTGCTTTGCGGTGGTGTAACTGCCTTAATTCAAGCAGGTTTTGATACTTTGGTAGAGGCTGGTTATCAACCGGAAATTGCCTATTTTGAATGCCTTCATGAATTAAAATTAATAGTGGATTTAATCTATAAAGGTGGCATTACTTATATGCGTGATTGTGTTAGCAATACTGCTGAATATGGGGATTTAAAGGTAGGAAAGAAAATTATAACTGAAGAAACAAGAAAGGAAATGAAAAAAACATTAGCTGAAATCCAGAATGGAGAATTTGCCAAAGATTGGCTCATTGAGAATAAAGTAGGAAGACCTTATTTTAGAGCTATGCGTAATAGAGAAGCAGGTTTTCTTATTGAAAAAGTAGGGAAAGAATTGCGCAGCATGATGCCCTGGATAGAAGACTAAATTCGTATCTCGTATCTAGCATCTCGTATCTCGTGAAGAAAAGAAAAATATGTAGGTAATAATTATAGCTTATAGGAGATAATGTATATAGCTGTTTAATGACTTAATTACCTAATCGGTAAATCGGCTAATTGGGCAATCAGTAAATCGGTAACGAAGAAGTGAGGTGAGAAATTTGCAAAATAGAGTAGCATTACAGGGAGAAAGGGGAGCCTTTAGTGAGATTGCAGCTATTAAATTTTTTGGTTCTTCCATACAACCTATCCTTTGTAAAACTTTTAAGGAAGTGTTCCAAAGGATAACTGACAAAGAAGCCGAATACGGTATTCTTCCTATAGAAAACTCTCAGACCGGCGGAATAAATGAGGCCCATGACCTTTTATT
>DASRME010000088.1:0-5442 GCA_035648095.1 Atribacterota bacterium
CATTTTAGAAAAAGCAGGTGTGGATCTAATCATTTTGGAAACTTTTTTTGATCTTGAAGAAATAAAAACTGCCCTTAAGGCAGTAAAAGAAAACTCTGATTTAATGGTGATTGCCTCAATGACTTTTGATAAAAACTTAAAAACTATTTATGGCGTTGACCCGGAAAGAGCAGTGATAGTTCTTGAAAGTGAAGGAGCAGATGGGGTAGGGGCTAATTGTGGGACCGGTCCGGAAGTTTTATATAAAGTCTTGAAAATAATGAAGAAGGTAAGCAAGACTTATTTGATGGTTGAGCCTAATGCGGGAATGCCTGAATTGGTTAAAAGTAAAGTAGTATATCCTGCATCTCCAAAAATAATGGCTGATTATACTGAAAAATTTATTAAATTGGGATTAAATTTAATTGGTGGTTGTTGTGGTACTACACCCTTACATATTAAGGCAATGTCGGATAAAATAAAAAATTAATTGTAATAATTATTACTCCAACGATCAGATGTGTCATAAATTTAATATTTTAATAAGAGAAGAAAAAAAATTCATCAAATCCCAAGAGTCGTTAGTTTAAGTGTAAAATTTAGTGGTACAGTCAAGAAAGAATAAGAAAATTACTAGCTAAAATTTGACAAAGTTTATAAATGATGATAGAATTTCGAAAATTGAATATGTCTACAGAAGTGTGTCTAGGGTTCCGTCTAATTAATTATTAGAGTCTGGACCAAGCGATACAAAGTATCTAATCCGATACTACACTTTTAGGATAAAAGCCTGAGAGATAGGTTCTGTCAATACTATCATTACCTATTTTTCAGGCTTTTATATAAGTAAAAGTATTTAATGCTTTAATTAAATAAAAAATTAAGAAAAATACTTGTCTTAATGGATACCATGGAGAATTATGAATAATTTAGATTATGAAGATTATTTAAAGACATTAAATAAAATAAGTAGGGCTATAGTTTCTGATCTTTATCTTGAGGACATATTAAAACTCATTGTAACTTTAACTGCCAATGTGATGAAAGCAAAAGTTTGTAATGTGTGGTTAATAGACGAAAAAAAACAAGAATTTAATATTAAAGCTACTCAATCGATGCATCAGGAATATCTGAATAAAAGAACCATAAAATTAAATGAAGGTATAGTAGGATTGGTAGCGAGAGAAAAAAAACCAAAGATAATTTTTGATGTATTAAAAGAGGAACAATACAAAGAAAAAAAACTTGCCAGGAAAGAAGGTTTAATTTCTATGGCAAGCATCCCTATGATGGTAAAAGATAAAGTGATTGGCGTACTTAATGTTTATACAAATAAGCCTTATGAATTTACCAAAGCCGAGATTTCTCTTTTAAGCACCATTGCCAATCAGGCAGCAGTAGCTATTGAAAAAACTGAATTAATAGTTAAGACTAAAATAATTCAAGAAGAATTAGATGCCAGAAAAAAAACAGAGAGAGCAAAAGGAATATTAATGGAAGAAAGGAACATAAATGAAAGTGAAGCTTTTTCTTTAATTAGAAAATCTAGTATGGATAATCGAATCTCTATGAAGGAGATTGCAGAAGCCATAATACTTTCTTATGAAATTCGGCAAATAAAATGAATTAACATATCCCAAACATAGTATAAATTAAACTATTATAAATTATTGAATATTGGAGGAGTACGGCTCTTAATTGTTATTTTATTAATATAATAGGAAGATAAAAGATAATTAAATATTTTAAGTTTCTACAAGGGAGTAGAATAAGCGGCAAAGAAGCCTAATTATTTTAACAAGGCCAAAGAAGTCCTTTTTTGACAATGTTTGTCTTAAGGGGGCTTCTTTTTTTTATAAGCAGGCCTTCGCATTGAAGTAACCAAGAAAAAACAGGAGGTGGTGTGGTTTTATTCTATTCTTAATATTAAATGTTAAATATTAAAATATTTATAGTAATCCAAGAAATTCTACGATTTAGGAGGGAAAATAACAATGACAAAGACAAAACAAATAGATACTTTTGAAATGTTACAAAGACAGTTAGAAAAGGATGTTAACAAAATAAATATTTTTGAAGTGGCACAAATACAGTTAGAAAAAGCTGCTTCTAAAATGAATTTGGATCCCAATATTTTAGCTCAATTTAAGGAACCAGAAAAGGTGTTGACGGTTTCTATCCCGGTAAAGATGGGTAATGGAGCGGTGAAAGTATTTACCGGTTTTAGAGCACAATATAATACTGCTCGAGGACCAGCAAAAGGTGGAGTAAGATACCATCCTGATGTTAGTTTAGATGAAGTGAAAGCTCTTTCTGCCTGGATGACCTGGAAGTGTGCTGTTGCGGGAATTCCTTATGGTGGAGCCAAGGGAGGAGTAATTTGTAATCCAAAAGAAATGTCAGAGGGTGAGTTAGAAAGACTTTCTCGAAGATATATCTATGAAATTTCATCAATTATCGGTCCCAAAAAAGATATTCCTGCCCCCGATGTTTATACTACTCCTAAGATTATGGGTTGGTATATAGATACCTATAATAAACTTACTGGAGAAGCAAGTTTTTCCACCATAACCGGGAAGCCTTTAGAATTATGGGGTTCAGAGGGCAGAAAAGAAGCTACTGCTCGTGGTTTATCCTATACAGTAGAAATAGCTGCTAAACTGTTAAATATCAATCCTTCAGAAGCAACAGCAGTCATTCAAGGGTATGGGAATGCCGGTTCAATCTCTGCTAAATTACTTCATGAACAGGGATATAAAATTATCGGGGTAAGTGATTCTAAGGGCGGTGCCCATAATCCCCAAGGGATTGATCCATCAGAAATATTAGATTATAAAAATAAAACTGGTTCGGTAAAAGGTTTTCCGAAAGCAGAATTCATTTCCAATAAAGATTTATTAGAAATAGAATGTGATGTGTTAGTGCCGGCAGCTTTGGAAGGAGTAATAACCGAGAAAAACGCAAATAAAATAAAAGCAAAGATAATAGCTGAAGCTGCAAATGGACCAACCACTCCGGAAGCAGATGAAATATTATATCAAAGAGGAGTTTTTATGATCCCCGATATTTTAGCTAATGCTGGTGGTGTTATCGTATCTTATTTTGAATGGATACAAGGTCTTTATGGCTATTTCTGGGATGAAGAAAGGGTGAATCGAAGATTAAAAAAGCTGATGGTAAAGGCATTTAATGAAGTATTAAAGCTTGCTCAAAGAGAGAAAATAGATAATCGCACTGCAGCATACATATATGCTGTATCACAGGTAGCGGAAGCAATGAAGGTTCGAGGAATTTGGCCTTAAATTTTTAGGTTTATCTATTTATTAAGTAAAGTCTAATCAGATTAAAGGAGGGTGATCAGATGGCGAAAGTAGAGTTTAGTAAGCGTACCAATCTTATAGAACAGTCTGTATATAAACCTAGTCTTCAGGATGTAGAAGAACCAAATCTTTACCGGGAGATAATGCCCTATAAAGAGATACCTAAAGTAACTTTTAATCATAGACATGTTCCCATGGTTGTTCCTGATGAAATCTGGATTACTGATACAACCTTTAGGGATGGACAGCAGTCTCGGTCTCCTTATACGGCGGATCAGATGCTGAGAATTTTCGATTTTCTTCATGAACTTGATAATGAATCTGGGGTAATAAGACAGACAGAATTTTTTATCTATTCCAAAAGAGATAGAGAAGCTGTAGAGAAATGTCTAAGCAGAGGATATCAGTATCCTGAAGTAACAACCTGGATAAGGGCTAAAAAAGAGGATTTTAAATTGGTTAAGGAGATGGGTATAAAAGAGACAGGGATATTGGTTCCTTGTTCTGATTATCACATATTTAAAAAACTTAACCTTAGTCGGAAACAGGCGGTAGAATTATATATTTCTATTGTAAAATTAGCTATAGAAGAGGAAATAATTCCCAGGTGTCATTTTGAAGATATTACTAGGGCTGATTTTTATGGTTTTGTTGTTCCTTTTGCGAACGAGCTTATGAAACTTTCCAGACAAACGAAAATGCCTATCAAAATAAGGGCTTGTGATACTTTAGGTTTAGGCGTTTCTTACCCGGGAGCAGCTTTACCGCGATGTGTGCAGGGCATTATATATGGACTTAGACATTATGCTGAGGTGCCTTCAGAATGGATCGAGTGGCATGGGCATAATGATTTTTATAAAGTTGTAACCAATTCCACTACAGCCTGGCTTTATGGTGCCTCAGCTGTGAATACCTCTCTTTTAGGGATAGGTGAAAGAACGGGAAATTGCCCCCTGGAAGCAATGGTTATTGAATATGCTCAACTTAGAGGGACGACAAAAAATATGAAATTGAAAGTTATTACTGAGATAGCTAATTATTTTGAGAAAGAACTTAAATATCAAATACCGTCTCGAACTCCTTTTGTAGGGGATGCTTTTAATAGAACCAGAGCAGGAATTCATGCGGATGGAATATTAAAGGATGAAGAAATTTATAATATATTTGATACAGAAAAAATATTAAATAAACCTGTGGTAGTAACAGTTAGTTCCCATTCAGGGCTGGCTGGGATTGCTGTTTGGATGAATAAATATTTTAAATTAGAAAGAGAAAGAAAAATAGGCAAAAGAGATCCGATGGTTTTAAAGATAAAGGAATACATTGACAAAGAATATGCAAAAGGTAGGGTAACTAGTTTTAGTGATGAAGAACTGAAATCTTTATTACCCTTCTCCGCTGAAGTGAGAGGACAGGGTAAGGGTGAAACGGTAGGTTTCGATACATCGGAACCATAAGGGATCGGGTCGGGTAAATCCGGCTTCCATATAATTAAAAGTAATAGTTTATTAGAAAAATAGTTTTAAATTTCGAATGGTGGCTTTTTATTATATATTTTTAGTTTAAAATAAAAGTGATGGCCATTTTGTATAAATATTTAACTTATACGCCAAACGTTGTATGTCGTCAGTGATAAAGGAGGTTTTAAGATGCAGTTGACGGTTGCACAAAAGATAATAAGTGAGCATTTGCTAAGCGGAAAGATGATTTCAGGAGAAGAAATAATTATAATTATTGATCAGACACTTACTCAGGATGCTACCGGAACAATAGCCTATCTTGAATTTGAAGCATTGGGAGTTGACAGGGTAAAGACAAAGAAGTCTGTAGCATATATTGACCATAATACTCTCCAAACCGGGCCTGAAAATGCTGATGACCATCTTTATATCCAGACAGTAGCGAAGAAGTATGGGATATATTATTCAAAACCAGGTAATGGCATATGTCACCAGGTTCATTTGGAGAGGTTTGCAACTCCAGGACAGACGCTTTTGGGTTCTGACAGTCACACCCCCACTGCTGGTGGCATGGGAATGCTGGCTATAGGAGCAGGTGGACTCGATGTAGCCGTGGCTATGGCAAGCGGAGAATATTGCATTCTAATGCCCAGGATAGTAAAAGTTAATCTTATAGGGAAATT
>DASRME010000089.1:0-3358 GCA_035648095.1 Atribacterota bacterium
TCTTTCGGCCGCCATGATATTTTTCATCATATTTTTTATAAATATTTTTATTTTAAAAAAAATAAAAGTCAATAAAATAATTAGTAAAAATAATAAAAATTCTATTATAAAACTTTTAATTCGAGGATTAATGGCAGGCATCACCATTTCAATACTTACGGAAATTGCTTCAATTGCCGGAAGCAGGTGGGCGGGAATTTTAAGCTCTTTCCCGTCTACATTATTTGCTTTATTAGTGGTTTTACACTTTGAAGAACAAAAAAATTTATATCCTTCTGTTATTTATGGATTTTCTTTTAGTGTAAGCACTTTGCTGGTATTTTATATTTCCTGTTGGTATTTACTTCCAAAACTGGGATTAAATTTGGGTTTTGTTGTAATTTATTTTATATCAATTTCTTATCTATTTTTACTCAATAAAAATAAACATATTTTTATTTAAGAAATAAATCACTTAATCGAGCAACCAAATAACCAGCAAACTAATATCAAACTTATATTTTCTTAAAAACTACTTCCTCATTTGTTTTACCCATATCAACTTCTAATTTATCCCCCTCTTTAAAAACTCCCTCCAAAATCTGCGAAGCCAAGGGGTCTTGAATGTATCTTTGAATGGTTCTCTTTAAAGGTCGAGCACCATAATGGGGGTCATACCCTTTTTCAGCTAAAAATTCTTTTGCTTTCGTAGTCACTTTTAAATCAATCTTCTTGCTCTGTAATCTCTCCTTTAGAATATTTAACTGGATATCCACAATTTTAATAATCTGCTCTTTATTTAAATTGTTAAAGATAATTATTTCATCAATTCTATTTAAAAATTCTGGCTTAAAGTGCTCACGAAGAGAATCGTTTACTTTCTGCATGACAGATTCTCTATTCTCCTCGTTCATTTCGTAAATCCACTGACTTCCAATATTCGAAGTCATAATCAAAATAGTATTTTTAAAATTAACTACCCTGCCCTGACCGTCAGTTAGGCGACCGTCATCTAAAATCTGTAACAAAACATTAAAAACATCGGGATGGGCCTTCTCAATTTCATCAAAGAGAATAACCGAATAAGGTTTGCGTCTGACAATTTCAGTGAGTTGACCACCTTCTTCATATCCGACATAGCCTGGTGGGGCCCCGATTAACCGGGCCACACTGTGTCTCTCCATATATTCAGACATATCAATACGCACCAAGGTGTTTTCATCATTAAATAAAAAAGCGGCCAAACTTCGAGCAAGTTCGGTCTTCCCTACTCCTGTGGGTCCCATAAAAATAAATGACCCTACCGGTCTATTGGGATCGGCTATCCCCACTCGGGATCTTCTGATAGCATTGGAAATTAACCTAATCGCCTCATCTTGTCCAACGACTCTTTTTGTAAGCTCTTCTTCCATCCTGACTAATTTATTTGCTTCGCCTTCCATCAGTCGGCCAACAGGAATACCAGTCCATTTAGAGACAACCTCTGCGATATCCTCTTCATCCACTTCTTCTTTAAGCATCTTGGTCTCTTTTTGTAAAGAAGCCAACTTTTTATTTTCTTCCTCCAATTTTTTTTGAAGTTCAGGTAATACCCCATACCTTAACTCGGCAACTCGATTAAGATTCCCTTCTCTCTCTGTTTTTTCAGCTTCTAATTTAGATTTTTCAATATTACTTTTTATCCCATGAATTTTTTGGATATATTCTTTTTCATTATTCCAATGCAATTTCAAGCTATCCCTTTTTTCTTTAAGGGAACTGAGTTCCCTCTCTATCTTTTTTAAACGTTCTTGAGAGCCGGCATCTTTCTCCTTTTTTAAAGCTTGTTTTTCTATCTCTAACTGAATAATTTTTCTCTCCACTTCATCTATTTCGACAGGCATACTATCAATCTCTATTCTTAGGCTGGCAGCTGATTCATCAATTAAATCAATCGCTTTGTCAGGTAAAAATCTATCTGAAATGTAACGATCAGATAAGATAGCTGCTGCAATTAAAGCCGAATCTTTAATTCTTACCCCATGATGCACTTCGTATCTTTCTTTTAGACCTCTCAAAATAGCGATGGTATCTTCTACTGAGGGTTCTTTAATGAGAACAGGTTGAAAACGTCGTTCTAAAGCTGCATCTTTTTCGATATATTTTTTGTATTCTCTTAAAGTAGTCGCCCCGATACAGTGTAATTCTCCCCGGGCTAAAGCTGGTTTCAACATATTGGAAGCATCTATGGCACCTTCAGCTGCTCCCGCTCCTACCAAAGTATGAATTTCATCTATAAAAACAATGATGCCTCCTTCAGCTTCCTGAACCTCCTTTAAAACTGCTTTTAGACGATCTTCAAATTCCCCTCTGTATTTTGCACCTGCTACCATGGAACTGATATCCAAAACGATGATTTTCTTATTTTTTAATCCTTCAGGAACATCTCCCCGTACAATTCTTTGAGATAGACCTTCAGCAATGGCAGTTTTCCCTACGCCGGGTTCACCTATTAGCATGGGGTTATTCTTGGTACGACGAGAGAGAATTTGCATCACTTTTCTTATCTCTTCATCTCGCCCAATGACCGGATCGAGTTTTCCTCTTCTGGCTAACTCTGTTAAATCACGAGAATAACGTTCCAGGGCTTGATATTTCTCTTCCGGATTTTGATCAGTCACTCTTTGATTTCCTCGAATATTTACCAGGGCTTGATAAATTTTATCTTTGTTAATCCCTTCTTCTTTTAATAAATCACTCACTCTAGTTCCTTCTGCTTCAACCAAAGCAATAAATAAATGTTCTGTACTAACATATTCATCTTTTACTTTTTGAGCTTCCTGTTGAGCCGTATTTAATATCTGGTTAAGTTCGTTTCCGATATATTGTTGTCCTTCACCACCTCCATGGACCTGAGGAATTTTTTCTAATATTCTTTCTAATTTTACTTTCAGTTCTTCAGGGCTCACTTCTAATTTCTGCAATATCGAAGGCACAACACCCTCTTTTTGATTAATTAATGCTAATAAAAGATGTTCACTTTTGATCTCTTGATGATTATAGCTGGAGGCAATTTGTTGTGCTTCACCAATTGCTTCCTGAGCTTTGATAGTAAATTTATCTAATTTAATCATATCTATCACTCCTTTAAAAACGTGTCAGAAGACCATTCTTTGACACATTTTCTAAACCTTTGATTAAAATATCATTCTCCTCTCTATTCCCTACAGTCAGACGTAAAAAATATCTGGAGGTGGAAAAAACCGGATCAGAAACTTGTTGAACCAAAATGCCTTGTTTCAATAAATTTTCATAAACTAAACCTGCATTTTCCTGAGAACCCACCTCAAGTAAAATAAAGTTGGTCTGTGAAGGGTGAGCTTTGAAAGCTGCGATTTTA
>DASRME010000090.1:0-2852 GCA_035648095.1 Atribacterota bacterium
CGGTTGGCTGGTAGGAGAAGCCTGTCCTTTAGTTAAGCCATAAACCATATTATTATGAACGATATTGGTTAAATTGGGATTCCGACGAATCGCGTGTAAAAAATGATTACCCCCTTCCCCATACATGTCACCATCTCCCCCTTCAGCAATGACTGTTAGTTCAGGATTGCATGCCTTTATGGCGGTAGCTACCGGTAATGCCCTTCCATGTAATCCATTAAACATGTTGGTCTTAAAGTATTGCGGCGTTTTGGCAGCTTGCCCTATTCCTGAAACCAGCACTAAACTTTCAGGTTTTATTTTCAATTCAGTAAGCGCTCTCTTTAAAGCCTGAAGTATTCCAAAATTACCACATCCCGGACACCAGGCCAGGTCTATATTTTTATCTTCCAAATCAAATAAATTTTCCATGATAGTCCTCCTTCACTTAAATGGCTTTTTCCAATTCACCGATGAGTTCATCCACATAGAAAGGTAACCCGTTGTATTTAAGTATTTTATGTTCTACCTCTGTGTTGGCAAAAAGTTTCAATAATTTACTGAATTGAGAGGTGGCATTGTTTTCCACTACAATAACTTTTTTGGCTTTTTTAAGATAATCTTCAGTTACGGAAGGCAAAGGATAAACTTGTTTAAAATGTAAGAAAGAAACTTTATTTTCTTTTAAACTCTTCAGGGCTTCTTTTATAATATGATAAGTGGAACCCCATCCGACAACGAGAATTTCGTATTTCTGGTTTCCTACTAATTCGGGGGAAATTTCATCTTTCTTTATTTCTTCAAGCTTTTTTAATCTTTTTTCCACCATTTTCGTTCTTAAATTTAAATCTTCGGTAATTCTACCGTATTCATCGTGCTCATCACTATCTACTAATACCAACCCTTCTCCCCAACCGGGTATGCCCCGGTCCGATATGCCATTTTTGGTTAATTGATATCTTTGATAATTCTTTTTTGTTTTATTTATATATTTTTTAATTTTTACTTTGCTTAAATCAAATTCGGCGGTATTATAATAAGAATCCATTAGATATTCATCAGTTAATATAAAAACCGGGATTTGATATTTATCAGCCAAATTAAAAGCGCGTTGCGTGAGATAAAACAAATCCTGTATTCCTCCGGGAGCGTATATAATTCTAGGAAAATCTCCATGGCCGGAATATAAAGCAAGCTCTAAATCACCTTGCTCCGTTCTGGTGGGTAAGCCGGTAGCCGGTCCGGGTCTCTGGGCCAAATGTATCACGATAGGCGATTCTAACATACCAGCCAAACTCACTCCCTCTTGCATTAAGGCAAACCCGCCGCCAGATGTGGTAACCATCCCCCGGGCTCCTGCATACCAAGATCCCAAAGCCATATTTATAGCACTTATCTCATCTTCGGCTTGCTCGGCAATGATGTTGAACTCCTCTGCATGCTGGGAAAGAAAAGTTAAAACTCCGGTAGAAGGAGACATGGGATAAGCGGAAATAAAATGACATCCTCCGGAAATGGCGCCTAAGGAAACTGCTTCAGCTCCATTTAAAATAATTTCTTCTTGAATATTCTGTCCAGGGTCAGGCTTCGGTATAGAAAGATGGGCCAAACTTCCTTTTTTTATTAAATCATAGGCAAGTTCATAACCTCTCTTAATGGCAGCAAGATTTCCCTGAATGATTTTTTCTCCTTTAGTCAGAAAATGTTTTCTTGTGTACTCAAGGGGAATTTGCTGCTTTATCCCGAATATAGCTGTAATTAAACCCACCGCCACAATATTTGCAAAAATAGGGTTTCCTATTTCTTCCGCCACTTTCGTAAAGGGTATATCCAAAATATCTCGCTCCGAAGAGATTTTTCCTTTTTCCCCTAAAATGACCGTGTTTTTTCCAATTCTATTCTTTAGATGAGGTAAGGCAGATTGATCCAAAGGAACTAAAATATCTATTCGATTCAAAGGGGCGAGTACTTTCTTGGAAGATACGATGATTTGAGTAGAATTACTTCCACCTCTTACTCGAGACATATATTCTTTAGTAGCAAATACATTAAGTCCTCCTAGTTTAAAAATCCGGGTCAATAACATTTCAACAGTTTGTATTCCGTGCCCGGCCTCACCACATATCACTAAAGAAATAAGCTGCTTATCTTTACCGGGGCTGTTTTTTTTATCTGATTTAACCATCTTTATTCACCTCCATTACTAATTTTAATCTAAAATATAAAAAAACAAAATTGTCTAATATTCTTTAAAAAAATTAAAATATTTAGTAAATAAATTCCTCAATTATACCTATATTTTTTCATATCAAGAATTCAGCTTATTTTTTAAAAATTTGGTGAACTGGGGCTAACAAAACTTCAAGGAAAACAAACGCGATATCTCCAATAAGATATATGAAAATATGATGTGCGTCTCTAAAGATGAAATAGTGAATAAAATAAACCAATGTAGATAAAGCTATTAGGAACAGACCTAACAAAACCTGTCAATTAAGTAGGCGTTTCATTTTTAATTTCCTTTATTTTCTTTATTCATTTCTTCTTCTACCTCTTTAGCGCCTTCTCTATAGAATTTTTCTTCATCCGGGGCAAGTTCTTTTAAAAGTCTAAGAAATTCTCCGGCATGAACACGCTCTTCATCTGCAATGTCCTTCAACACATCTTGGGCTAATTTATTATCAGTTGATTCAGCAAGCTGCATATAAAGCTGAATGGCTTCATACTCTGCCGCAATCATAAACCTTATTGCGCGAATTAACTCTTCATTGGTGAGCTTACGGTCTTTTTTAAGACCAGAAAACGGATTTCCAAATTCAGGCATGGCTACCTCCTTTTATTAAAATTTTATCCTTCCTTTAACCTTCTATTTT
>DASRME010000091.1:0-2249 GCA_035648095.1 Atribacterota bacterium
ATATTAAATGCGAACGATTGCATCATCGTAATTTAAATCCTATAAAATTCTTTTCTTTGATTTATTTTGATTGAATCACTTATTTTAATTTCTAGTTTTCGAGCATTTGTGTTTAATTTTTTTCATTAATTACTTGCTGAGCTTATTAATAAAAATTCAAAGTAGTGATAAAAATAAGAAGACATTTTTCGAGTGAAATTTTATAATTATAAAAATAACATTATAATTATGCATTCGATTGCAGGTGATTTTATTTTACAATAAGGCAGTCCTTCTTGTCAAAGATTTTTTTACTAGATTTCATGGTAGAATCGACTTTGCTACATTTAGGGCAATAAATATGCGCCCATTCCCTATCGAATTCAGAAGAAAAAGAGATGTTTCCCTATTCATTATTATTAGTTTTTTGCTTTCCTTCTTCCGGTTACTTTTTGACTTATATCATCCAAAAAGGTATAAAAAATGGGAACAATAATCAAAGATAAAAAGGTGGATGAAGTCAAACCTCCGATGATGGTAACCGCCATCGGTGCCCGAAGTTCCGCGCCTTCTCCAATACCTAATGCCATTGGAACCAGAGCTAAAACCGTGGTAAGCATGGTCATTAAAATAGGTCTTAAACGGGTTTTCCCTCCTAAAATAATGGCTTCTTTCCTTTCCATCCCCTTCTGACGAAGTTTGTTAATATAATCAATCAAAACGATGCTGTTGTTAACCACAATTCCTACTAACATAATAATGCCGATATAGGCCATTACACTCAAACTTTTCCCGGTCAGTATTAATGCCAAAACAACCCCTATTAAGGAAAAAGGAACAGAAAACATGACTGCCAAAGGCGTTATTAGGGATTCAAACTGAGCAGCCATAATCATATAGACTAATAATACGGCTATGATTAATGCCAGAGCAAGACTTGCAAATGATTCTTGCATTTGTTGTTGTGCTCCAACAAATTCATAGCGATAACCCTCGGGTAATACTAATTTATCCAATTGCTGCTGAGCATCTTGAATCACTCTACTTAAAAGACGGCCACTGATATTTCCGGTAACACTCACTATCCGCTGCTGATTTTCGCGGTCGATCCTTTTGGGTCCGAAACCCACTGTTACTTCTGCAATTTCCTTTAGAGGAATCTGTAATCCGGCACTGGAACTAATCAAAAGATTTTTCACTTCCTCTATACTGTTTCTGTCTTCCTCCTCCAATCTAACTCGAATATCAATTTGGTCTCCTTTTTCCTGATAAATACTGGCAACTGTACCTAAAAGAGCGCTATTAACAGTAGACGCAATCTGGGCAGTATTTAAACCGTAGATATTTGCTTTTTCGTGATCAATATTTACATGTAATTCCGGGCGTACATCTTCTACACTACTCCCCAGGTCATACACTCCTTCTACTCCGGCTAGTGAAATCGAAATACGATGGGCAATATTTTCCAATTCATCCAGTGAATCACCGGATATCTTAACTTCTAAATCCGACCCGGAGGAAAATGACATACTTTGTTCCGAAAATTTTATTTGGGCATCCGGGTAAGTACCGATTTTTTGTCTTAATTCGTTGATAACTTGCGTCGTGCTTCTATCTCTCTTATTTTGTTCCACCAGATTAACCATAATAGTGCCACTGTTGCCACCTCCGGCACTAAAGCCCATTATTCCACCGGAACCCTCTCCCGCGGTAGTTAACATACTTTTTATTTCCGGCATTTTTGAAGCAATTTTTTCCACTTCACTTACAACTTCTCTGGTAGTGTCCAAATTCGTTCCGGTAGGTAAAGTAATATTAATATTAAATTGTCCCTGGTCGCTCGAGGGAATAAACTCTGACCCTACAAAGGGTATTAACATGATAGATCCGACAAAAATAACCACTGCCAGGATAGATACAATTCCCCGGTGTCTTAAAGACCAGCCTATTAATCTGCTGTATTCATCTCTTACAAAATTAAAAATTCTTCCCCCTTGACCCAGAGAATCTTGAATCAAATTTTCTTTAGAGGTAGATGAGCTATTATTCTTCACTTTCAGGTGCAAAATTTTTGAAGAAAGCATGGGAACAAGGGTTAAAGCCACCAATAAAGAGGTTAAAAGAGAAAAAGTAATGGTCAATCCCATAGAACCAAATAATTCTTTGACCATTCCCTGAATATATAAAATAGGTAAAAATACCGCAACAGTAGTAAAAGTGGAAGCTGAAATTGCTGTGCCCACTTCACTTGCGCCCAAACGAGCAGATTC
>DASRME010000092.1:0-2226 GCA_035648095.1 Atribacterota bacterium
CACCATAAGAATGCCGTATTTTCTCTTTATTTGGAACCATATTTCGTTAGCATTTTTATATTTGTCTTTTCCCATAGGATTGTTACCCCCGTTTATTTAATTACTTCGGTTGCCATTTTCATAATCAACTCTTGTGAAAAATCCTGCCTCTTCAATTCGCCTGTGATGTGCCCTTTCGACATTACATAAATTCTGTCGCACATTCCCAAAAGCTCTGGTAGTTCTGAAGAAACCATCAACACGGCCTTTCCCTCCTTGGCCAAAAATATCATTAATTTGTATATTTCGTATTTCGCACCTACATCAATACCACGCGTCGGTTCATCTAGTATTAAAATATCAGGGTTACTTACCATCCATTTTGCCAGAATAATCTTTTGCTGATTACCTCCGCTTAAAGCATCCACGGTCGTATCGTCAATCGTAGGTGTTTTAACATTCATTTTTACGCAAACCTCTTTTACTACATTGTATTCCTTTTTGCTGTGCAGTATACCGCCATATATAAATCGTTTTAAGTTGGATAGAGATACATTTTCCCTCACACTGCGAACAGGTATAATACCATATCTTCTCCTGTCTTCCGAAAGCATGACCATACCGTTGTTAATGCTATCTTTTACGTTTTTTATCTTAACAGGCTTTTCGTTTATTTCAATAATACCCGAAGTAAACAAATCCAGCCCAAAAATTGCACGCATAACTTCAGTACGTCCGGCACCCATTAAACCTGCAAAGCCTATGATTTCCCCTGCGTAAAGCTCAAAATTTATATCTTTAAAAACACCTAGACTGCTCAAGTTCTTTACTTCCAACATTTTTTTGCCACGTTTTATATTTTCTTTTGGAAAATCATTCTTCAGCTTTCGCCCAACCATAAGAGAAATAACCGTCCCAATATCCAGCTCATCTTTTAGTCTTGTATCTACCACACAGCCATCTCTTAATATGGTAATCTCATCAGCAATTTTAAAAATTTCAACTATTTTATGAGAGATATAAATAATGCTTGTACCGCGATTTTTTAATCTAATTATTTTTTTAAAAAGTACTTCTACTTCCCTTTCACTAATTGCAGACGTAGGTTCATCCATAATAACAATATCTGAATTATAAGAAATAGTTTTTACTATCTCAATCAATTGTATGTCCGAAATAGATAAATCCTTCAGTTTTGTATCTAAATCATAATATAGATCTTCTTTTTGAAAAAGCTTTTTTGTATGTTCTCTAATCTCCCTCCAATTAATCTTCTTAAAATTATTTACCGGCCAATTGCCTACAAAAAAATTTTCTTCCACCGTCATTTCCGGAACAAAATTTAACTCTTGAGATATCATTGAAATACCAAGATGCCTAGCTTTTATGGGGTCATTTATCTTAACCGGTTTTTCATCGATAAATATTTCTCCGCTATCTGGCTGATAAATACCATTTATAATTTTCATCAAAGTAGATTTTCCGGCACCATTTTCGCCACAAATTGCATGTATAGAGCCTTTTTTAATAGAAAAATTAACGTTATCCAGTGCCTTTACACCCGGAAAAGATTTACTAATTTTTAAAACTCGCAATTTTGGATTTTTTTCCATAACACATATCCTACTTTTATTAATTTGTACTAAGTTCAAGTAGTGTTTACGCTTCACTTAAAATAAAAGTGGTCATGCATGTGATCTTTCCTATAGAATATTGATAACCATAATATTCAAAAATAGGAAGGAGAACAGCACACATGACCAAAGATGATCGTATTTCTAGTTACAAATACAGTGTACTGCAACATGCACGGAAACACAAAAATATTACTTATACCTGTCAGGTACTCAATGTATCCAGAACCGTCTACTACAAGTGGTTAAAAAGATTTAGTCAGTTAGGCTATCTGGGGTTACAAGATAAGGTAAAAAGAAAGCCCAAGATGCCTAATCAGATAAAACCGGATAAAGAACAGATCATTCTCAATTATATAATAGATTACCCTACTCATGGACCGAAAAGGATTGCCAATGAATTAAGACAGCAAAATATCATTATTAGTGACACTGGAGTATATAAGGTATTATACCGAAAACAATTAAATCGCCGTCTTGATCGGCTCTTTTTCGCCCAAGAAAAATCCGATAACCCGGTGGTCACCGAAAGGTATCTAAGAGAGATAGAAAAGAGACAAAAGGTACATATCAGTGCCTATTATCCCGGTTATCTCTTCTGTCAGGATACCTT
>DASRME010000093.1:0-2249 GCA_035648095.1 Atribacterota bacterium
AGGTGGTAATAAATTATGAAAGCAAAAGAGGAAAGTACTTATGTTAGATTAGCACGAGAAACGATTGAAACTTATATAAAAGATGGAAAAATAATTACTCCTCCCCTGACCCTTCCTAAAGAGATGATTAATCAAAAGGCAGGGGTGTTTGTTTCTCTTAAAAAATTTAGTGATTTGAGGGGGTGTATAGGAACTTTTATGCCTACTCAGAAAAATATAGCCCAAGAGATTATAAAAAATGCTATTAGTGCTGCTGTTGATGACCCACGCTTTTCTCCTGTAAATGCTTCTGAATTAGAAGACTTGACTATTTCAGTAGATATTCTGTCTGATCCGGAAGAAGTTAAGGAAATCTCTCAGTTTGACCCTAAGAAATATGGGGTAATTGTTAGCAGTGGTTATAAAAAAGGTTTATTATTGCCTGACTTAGAGGGTGTGGATACAGTGGAGTACCAGATTGATATTGCCAAGCGTAAAGCAGGAATTTATCCCGGTGAAAAGGTAAAATTATATCGCTTTGAAGTAAAAAGATATTATTAATTAGTCGTTAGTCGTTAGTATAAAACCAGTTTATAATTTTTGATTATTAGATAAAAGAAATTAGCTTAAAACTATAATCGTATAACTAATATTTAAAGCTAAAAGCGAAAAACCATAATTCAAAACTTAAAACTTTTTCTCAATATTAAATTATTAGGTTCTGTTTTTTTATTTCTTTGGTTTTTTATTTTTGCAATATAGCACGCGAGATAAGATATAAGATAGAGGAAACTTAATATACAAATATTATTTATTTAATTTAAATTTTAAGCCATGACTTTACATTTTACGTTCTTCGTTTTTCGCTATATAATATACGCTAAACGCTGTACGCTATACTAAATACTAACGATAGTTAAGGGGTGATTTTTAAAATGAAAGAAGCCTTATTTTATGATTTAATCGACAAAGATAAAGGGATTATAAAATGTCTGCTTTGCCCCAAAGAATGCCTGATGAAGAAAGGACAGGTTGGTTTTTGCCGAGTCCGAAAAAATATAGATAACCAACTTTACTCCTTAATCTATTCCAAAGTGTCCTCTTACGGAATGGATCCTATTGAAAAAAAACCGCTTTATCATTTTTATCCCGGAACAATGGTTTTATCACTGGGCACAATAGGCTGTAATTTTGCTTGTACCTTTTGCCAGAACTGGACTATTTCTCAAGCAAATATAAAAGAAGTTCAAAGTGAAGAGTTATCTCCCGAAAAAGCAATACAATTAGCCCTTAAGAATAATTCTCCAGGGATATGTTATACTTATACCGAGCCTTTAATTTGGTATGAATATGTTTTAGATACAGCTAAGTTAGCAAAAAAAAATAACTTAAAGAATATCTTAGTTACTAACGGGTTTATTAATCGTGAACCTCTCATTAAACTCCTGCCTTTTATTGATGCTATGAATATTGACCTTAAATCTTTCCAAGATTCCTTTTATCAAAAATATTCCAAGGGAAGTCTTTCTCCTGTACTACGGACTATCGATATTTCTAGAAAATATTGCCACATAGAAATAACTAATCTAATCATACCCGGTTTAAATGATAGCGAAAAAGAAATTAAGGAGATGGTGGATTGGATTTCTTCTCTAAGCGAAGATATACCTTTGCATTTTTCTCGCTACTTCCCATGTTATAAGATGGACACTGAGGCAACACCCATTTCCACCCTTTATAAAGCTCGAGATATTGCCCAAAAAAAATTAAAATATGTATATGTGGGAAATATCTGTGATGAAGAAGCCAATACCACTTATTGTGGCAACTGCAAGAAAATATTAATTAAACGAACAGGCTATCATATTACCAACTTGGGTTTGGGTAAAAATGGAAAATGTAAATATTGTGGAGAAAAAGTAGTTTGTCTTTAGAATTATTAGAAGGTCGGGCAAATAACTGGATAACCAACTAACTAAATTAATTGGAGAATTGAATTATCGGTCAATCGGCAATTTGGTGAATTAATCTTAATCTTAATCGGTCAATTGTGTTAACTTGCACCTTGCATCTTGTAACTTGCAATCTGTATTTAATAACTAACGACTATTCACTAACGACTAGTTAAGATATCTTAAATAGATATAAATGGAAGAGATGATAAGATTAAGTATTACCAGGGGGAAAGCTATTTTAACAAAATACCAGAAGGGAATTGGTTGTTTATTTTTTTCAGCAATGTCGGCAACTATCAAGTTAGAAGCTGTACC
>DASRME010000094.1:0-4594 GCA_035648095.1 Atribacterota bacterium
GATGAAATACAACGAAGCCTTCATGGACAAAATTCAATCCGCCAAAACTTCTGATGTATTATTAGAAATTTGGAAAGATATTACCAAAAGTTCATTCCTTAACTGGTATGTAAACCCGGAGATGCCTAAAGAAGCAATCAATAACTTTATAGAAATTGGAAGATTTGAAAATGGATTGGAAAAACAAAAAAAATTGTTGGCAGAGCTTTTGAATAAAAATCAGTTGTATGTCAATTTATCAGAAATTGATGACGAAGATTTTAAGTTGAGTGAAGATGATAAGAAATTAAATCAGTCATTTTATGGGGAGACTTACAATGACTGAAAAATTTTTATATGAAGAGCTGGATGCCGTATCCATAATGGGATTTTTAAAAAAAGAAATTCCGGATTTTCTCAAAGATAATCTAAATCCTAAATTTGAACTGCGTCCTTATCAGGTAGAAGCCTTCTCCCGTTTTTTTCACTGTTTAGATAATGATTTCCCCGGCAAAGACTGGCCTTTGCATTTTCTTTTCAACATGGCAACCGGCAGCGGAAAAACACTGATTATGGCGGGATTAATACTGTATTTTTATGAAAAAGGTTATCGGAATTTTCTCTTTTTTGTTAATTCGACCAATATCATAGAAAAGACAAAGGATAATTTTCTCAATCCTTTATCTTCCAAGTTTCTCTTCAAAGAAAATATCCGTATAGGAACCAGAAGAGTCAAAGTAACTCCGGTTATCAACTTTGAAGGTGTAAATGACAAGGATATCAATATTTGCTTTACTACCATTCAAAAATTGCATTCCGACCTGACAAGCGAAAAAGAAAATGCAGTTACCTATGAAGATTTTAAAGATAAAAAGATTGTACTGCTTTCTGATGAGGCACACCATATCAACACCCAAACTAAAACACAGTTAGAATTATTTAAAAACTGGGAAAATACTGTGAAGCGAATATTTAAACAAAACGAGGATAACCTACTTTTAGAATTTACCGCCACATTGGATTATTACCATAAAAATATTGTGGAAAAATATCGCAACAAAGTTATTTATCGTTACGATCTTCGTCAATTCCGAAATGATGGCTATTCCAAAGATGTCTATATCGTACAGGCTGATTTTGAAGAAAAAGAGCGTATTCTTCAGGCATTGATTTTAAGCCAATACAAACAGGAGGTGGCGGCGAAACATCGGATTAACCTGAAGCCAGTTATTTTATTCAAAGCCCAGAAAACCATTGCTCAATCACGGGAAAATAAAGCGAATTTTCATAAGATGATGGACAATCTTTCGGATGATGACATTGAAATAATTCGTAAAAAATCAGATATTCCTTTGGTAAAACGGGCATTTGATTTTTTTGATGCAAACAAGATTGATTCTAAACAGCTGGCGGAAAGGCTGCGACGTGAATTTGATGAAAGTCGTTGTATTTCAGTAAACGAAGAGAAAGAAAAACAAAATCAACAGATTCTCCTTAATTCCCTCGAGGATAGAGATAATCAGATACGGGCGATATTTGCCGTGCAAAAATTAAACGAAGGATGGGATGTTTTGAATTTATTTGATATTGTCCGCTGTTATACTACCCGTGATTCCAGTTATGGAAAACCTGGGAAAACAACCATATCAGAAGCACAACTTATCGGACGTGGGGCGAGATACTTTCCTTTTACTATCGGGGAAAATAATGATCGTTTTGTCAGAAAATTTGATAAAGATCTAAATGATGAAATGCGAGTATTGGAAGAACTTCACTACCACAGTATTAACGATTCTCGCTATATTTCCGAACTTCGTACTGCATTGATTGAAGAAGGGATGATGGATGAACGGGAAATTGAAAAAGAACTGAATCTGAAGGAGTCTTTTAAGGAAAGCGATTTTTATAAACACGCTCTAATCTATATAAATGGGCGGGTAAAAAATAATTATGAATATGTTAAATCATTTGCTGATCTTGGTGTAAGCAAAAAAAATTATATTCACATGAGAGCAAGTGGGCATGGATTGACAGACTCCTTGTTTAGTGGGAATGGAAATGTAAGAGCCGTTGCTGAGTCAGCTCGAAAGGATATAAAAGTTAAAAATATTCCCCACTATATTACAAGTAATGCTATTTCAAAAAATTCGTTTTATACTTTCCGGTCTCTAAAACATTATTTCCCACACATCAAATCAATGAGAGAATTTATTAGCGCGAATGACTATTTGGGTGGACTTGAAATTACCTTTCAGGGTGATTCGGCAGAAATTTATAATTTATCTAATGAAACACAGCTTGATGCTTTAACCGGGTTACTTGGTCAAATTGAAGCGGAAATCCGAAAAAATATTACCGAATACAGGGGGACAGAAAAATTTAAACCGAATAATGTTTCTTCCATTTTTCACAATAAAGTGCTGAAGCTACTTAAAGATAGTGAAAGAGAAAATGGGGATGAGCAATTTGTATCAGGTAAGGGGTGGTATGTTTTTAATGCAAATTACGGCACCAGTGAAGAAAAGGCATTTGTCAGGATGTTAGACCGCCAGATGGATACATTAAAACAAAAGTATGATGGGATATATCTTATCCGCAATGAAAGGCACTTTAAAATTTACAGTTTCTCTGATGGCCAGGCATTTGAGCCTGATTTTGTTCTGTTCCTTCAGGAGGAAAATGGCAAAATGCTTACTTATCAAATATTCATCGAACCAAAGGGTAAACACCTGAAAGAGTATGATAAATGGAAAGAGAAATTTTTGAAAGAAATAACTGAAAAGTACAAAGATGAGATATTAGAGTTTACAATTAAGCGAAAAACAAAGAAATACAGACTTATTGGTGTACCCTTCTATAATAATACAGATGAAAATCAATTTAAAGAAAGTCTGTATGAAGTGATAGAGGATTGAAAGTTGTCCAATGATTTAAAATCTGAACTTAATTCAGACAGTAGCAAGGATAACCAAAACATTTGAACGATTTAGTTTTAAAAGTGACTAAACTATAGTAGGTAATATCCGCAATACTGTGGATATTATGTCATTTTGGCAGGATAAACGCAGTATTAATTCCATTGGTATTTAACCAAAATATGATTATTTGATTGAGAAGGAATCTAAAAGTATGAATGAAGATAAAAAAAAGTATAATGAAAGATTTTTTAAATTGTGTAATGGATTAATTATGGCTGAATTCAATAGTATTTCGTTTGGAATTCAATTAAAGGAATTTTTTGAGCCCCAGTTAGCAGAGTTAACTACAAACAGAGAAGAAAAAGACGAACTAGATCGTAAGACCTCTGAACTTATTAAATCACTTGGAGGAGTTCCAAATTTTCTATATAGATTAAAAAATGAACCTAAACCCATTTTTGATACATATGTGAATTCTGCAATAAATGAATTATTCTTATCTTATCAAAAAGCAAGAGAAGCCATTTATAGAGCTCATATCAAGTTTATTATTATTGATACAATACAAAAATATCCGGAATACATTAAGAAAAAACCTCCTGAGGATTTAGTGGGATATTTAGAAAATCTATACTGGGATATGGTTGAAATTGCTTATATAAGACTTGCATCCTATTGGGATAGAGCAGGACAGTTACTTGATTATATTTTTTTCAATATACGTCAATACGAGAGGGATGGTTTTTCAGCAGTAATAGATAGAATTCATATTAATATAGGTAGAATTTTATCGGAACTTTTAAAACTAGAATCATGGATAAATATTTTGAAATATAGAAAGTCTGAAAACCCCGATGGCTACAAATGGCTTATACGAAGAAGAAATTTAATTATTCATAGTATAAGTTTAAAAAACTATGAAAATTATGAAGATGATGATGATGAATTATTTGAATCAAATTACAATCATCTTAATGTAACAGTTAAAAGAAAACTGGCACCACAAAAGCCTAAAGAAGAACTTAAACAGTTACACGCTCAGTTTAGCATTGCTACAGAATTATTTACAAAAGTGCTAGAAATAAGCTCTTGGGGAGCTAAAAAAGTAAATAGAATAAATAACTAGAATATTTATCATAATCTGTCGAGGTGGGTCTATACTCAATGGTAAAACAGGGGGACGGTTGTATTAGCTCAATAATTCGGTAAATTTTAAAGAGGAACTTATGGGAGCTGATAGGGTCTGAGCAGTTTCTTAACCGGATGGTTGAGGCTTTAGATATTATTATCTACAGATGTCCTAAAGGAAGACTTTGTAAAAGGGAAAATTAGACCATAAAAAAATAGGATGTGCTCCCTATTAAATTATATTATTGATTTTTGTATAATAGTATGTTGGATGGTAAGAAAAAATGGAACGAATAAACACTTTTAGTTCACAACATCTCGAAGCTGTCACAAAAACAGGGGGACGGTTCTTTGTTTGACGATCCCCTATTACCGTTAGGGAATATAATAAGGGAATATAATAAGGTCAGACGCCTATTTCCTTAAATAATTAATATTTTACTTTTAAATTAAATAAATTGGAAAGGTATGATAGCTCAATAATTCGGTAGCTTTTCCCGGAAAATCTATAGGATCTGAGGAGTTCTTATCCAGGTGGTTGAGGGTTTAGGTATTATTATAGATAGACG
>DASRME010000095.1:0-5148 GCA_035648095.1 Atribacterota bacterium
TAATGTCAAGGGTTAACCCCTCATCTTTAAAAGTTTAAATAAATTAAATAAATAAGGACACATCCTATTTTCTTAGACGATTAATATTTTACTTTTAAATGAGATAAATAGGGAAGGTGTGCCAGGTCAATAATCCGGTAATTTCTATCGGAAGTCCTATAGCATCTGAGGAGTTTCTTAACGGGATAGTTGAGGCTTTAGCTATTATTATAGATAGACGGCCTAAAGGAAGTTCGCGTAAAATAGAAAGCTAAACCATAAAAAAATAGGATGCGTCCCCATTTTAATTAAAAAAAATGAGGGGGAAGAGGAAAAGTGATATTTCAAGACCCGACCCTACAAACAACCCTTTTTTATATGAGGCATCGATACTATTTGGATTACTTTTTTGATGAGGCAATTCGTATAATTGACAATTACTACTTCGCGGAGTATATTTAAGTTATAAGGTTTCATAAATTACGTATTTCGTCTATTAATTGTTAATAAAAATAATGAAAATAATTAATTTAATATCATTAAAAATTTCTAACAAAAGTGCTGCTGGACTTTCACTCAGCCTTAGTTCGTCATTAGATTTTATCTTTTTTATATTGCTTATTTTTTATTAATCTTTATTTTGAAAGGAGATAGTTATGGAAAACAAAGAGCGTAATCAAAATTCTGTGCTCAGTGATCTTTTTGAGGTAATTGAATTAAATTCCCCCGAAGGTAAATATGATGTTGAGTCTCAAACATGGAGTCATCGTGACTGGACTCAGTTTAGTCCAGTTAAAAACAATCAAGAAATGTAGTTTTTTTGAATAACATAATCTTATAAAAAAACATTCTATAGAGTGATGTCTTTTTTATCAAAAAGCAAAGAGTTTTAGAAATGATTTTAATTTTAACTCACAAACGTGGTTTTGAAGCCGATCATGTTATAGATATTCTTAAACAAAGAGGTGTACCATTCTTTCGATTTAACTCTGATTTTGATGCGGATTCAAAAATTAATAATGTAGTTTCAATCCCGAAATCGTCAGTCAAATTTGAAAGTGATCACCGTTCTTTATTACTTTCAAATATTTCAGTTGCATGGTTTCAACAGCCACCCCCTCAACCTGAGTTTGATTCAAGAAACACGCTTATTCAAACTCTTCAAAATAAAAATTTTCAAGCTTCATATTATTGGGCTTTAAAACAAATTCAAGGAAGATGGTTGAATAATCCATTCAAAGTGTTAAATGCTGCAAACAAACTTTTTCAGCTTGAAAGTGCTTTAAAAGTCGGATTATTTATCCCAGACACATTAGTTAGTAATAGTTATAGCGATGTTTTTAATTTTTATAAAAAACATCAAAAACAAATTATTGTTAAAAATTTAGCAACACCATGGTATATAAATTCTAAAGGGAAAACAGTGGCGGCTTATACTAAATTATTAACAAGTGACCATCTCAGTGAAGAAAAAATATGCGTTACTCCTCTAATTTATCAAGAATATATTGAAAGAAAGTATGATGTTCGAGTTGTTGTTATTGGAAAGGACATATTTACTGCAGCAACACCAACTACTGAGAATATTGGCAAATATGATATAAGACGAATTCCTTTTGACAAAATTGATTATATGCAGATCGATTTGCCTATAAATATTAGAGATAAAATTATTGCTTTGATGAGTTATTTGGACTTGCAATACGCTTCAATTGATTTTATTATTAATCAGTTTGGTCAATACTTTTTTTTAGATTTGAATTGTACTGGTGCATTTATTTGGTTAGAAAGAATTGTTAAGTATCCTATTTCAGAAAAAATAGCAAATTATTTAATAGGAAAAGATATATGAAAGACTTAATTTATAAGCGTTGGCTTCCTATTCTTGGTAAAGATTACATAGGTCAACAAAGCTTAGTTGGTATAAAAGAATTTGTATCTGCGGTCGAAAAAAATATAGAGCAAGGAAACTTAATTCTTGATATAGGATGTGGTAATGGGGCTGTAGCTTGTTATCTTTCTAAGCAAAAGGGGGTTTCAATTATTGGAATTGATATCAACCCTGAAAATATTAAAATAGCACAAAGTCTATTAATCAAAAGGAAACAAAATTCTTATATTTCATTTTTTGTTAAGGATTTTGATAATTTTGATTTACCAAATTATTATAATAAATTTGATTTTATTTATTCAATTGATGTATTACAATATTCTCGTAATCTTAGTTCTTGTTTAAAGAATATAAACAGATTTGTTAAACAAAATGTTTTTTTTTATGCAACGATATGGTGTTTCACTAATACTGAAGAATTAAATCAATTGTCTAATGATTGGGGATTTACAAGGACATACGATAGCTCTGATATTATAACTGCTTTTGAATCTGCAAGATATATAATAGTTAAATTTGAAGATAATACAGATCTATTCATGCAAAGATGTAAATCATCTTTAAAATCTTTAAATGATTTAGAATCAGATTTTCGTGGTACTTTTGGTGATAATGTATATGAAGCTCGTTTATCTCTTGAAAGAAGAACAGTAGAAAATATAAAATTAGGATTGATAAAAAGGATAAATATAATGGCAAAAATTTAGGAAAAGAGGAATTTCAGAGATAAACGGGAAAACGGGGTCTCAACATTTGACATTAGATAAATAGGTAAGTTGAGTCAGGTCAATAATTCGGTGAACTTTTAGTGAACATTGGGGTCAGGCTTCACAACTTCACATTTTCTTCTTCTATTTTTGTTTTACATTTTGTGAATTTGTGAAGCCTGACCCCGGATCTTTCCCTTAATATTTTCTTTCCCTTAGGTGTATAAATGAAATCAACAAAATCATTTTATAATCCTTTCCATAAGATGAGCTTTACTGATGATAGATGCTTTTTATGTGGAAAGAAATTAAAGACAAAAACTGCTGAGCATGTTTTTCCTAAATGGTTACTAAATGAATATGATTTATGGAATCAAAAGATTTTTTTGTTAAATGGTACAACGATAAATTATCGGCAATTAACCATACCTTGTTGCGAAGAATGTAATAATATATATTTGTCGAAAGTTGAGAACCAAATAAAAAAGAGTTACTTTAAAGGGTTTAATGATTTTGTAAAAGTAGGCAAATTAGTAGTTTACCAATGGATTGGCAAGATTTTCTATGGGTTGTTATTCCGGGAATTATCACTATCACTCGAAAGAACAGATCCTGAGAAGGGTAGTATAACTAATCCTGATTTATTAAAAGATTTCAAAACATTTCATTTTTTTTTACAATCTATTAGGGCTCCCTTTGAGTTTGTCAATTTTAAGCCCTGGTCAATTTTTATACTTAATTTACACATTGATGATAATTTTAGCCAGTTTGACTACCGTGATTCATTTATATTTATGACATTTTCAATTAGAATGGGAAATATTGGCATCGTTGCTTGTTTAAGAGATAATGGGGCACAAAATGATCTCTTTCAAGATTATTATAGAAAATTACAGAAAATAAAATTACATCCCATCCAATTTGATGAATTATGTGCAAAAGTGACATACAAGTCCTCATTGTTTAATAGAAATCCAAAGTATATGACCATTATGTCAGAAAATAAAGAAGAAGCTACTAGGGTGATTACTTTCCCTTTACAAGGTCTTTCTTCAAAGCCCGTATATGATGATTGGATTCAAAAAGAGTATGCTAAGTATCTTGCAAACTTTTTAAAAGCCTACAATGTTGAATTCGATGTTCTATTCAAAGAGCCAAACCAAGTTATGACTTTCATCGAAGAGAACAAGAAAATAAAAGTACTTAATGAGAAAGGAGAAATTGAAGGTTACATTTAAATAGTGAAAAAGATAGTGGGGTCAGGCTTCACAACTTCACAAAATATATAAAAATATGATTTTATTATTAAATCAGTTTGAAGAATTGATAAAAATGTGAATATTTGAAGCTTGACCCCAGGACTTTATTTAGAAAAAAGTGCAGTTTAATATTTTTAAGGGTAATGTCGAATGTTGTTTGATGATATTTTTGAAGGCAATTATAAAATAGGTGAAGAAGGTAAGTTAGAAACTAATAATTGGTTATTATTTATAAAAGATAAAAATCAACTGGATAGATATCTCCCACGTTTAACGAGAGTGACTAAAGCGATGCGAGAAGAAACTTTGGCAGAGATAGCTTCAGCCTATGTAATGGAAAATTTACTTGGGTACACAATTGTCAATTGGGAAGAAAAAACCGTGGGTGATTATGATGTTGATTTTTTGATTAAAGAGGAGACTGAAAAAATATATTGTGAAGTAAAAAGCCCGGGATGGGAAAGTGAATTAACAAAAAAAGAATTAAAAAAGGGAGACCAAGGCAGAAGAGGAAAACCAAAATATCTCTCAGGCGAAATTCGATGGTTTGCTCATTGGAAAAATATTCGTCACGTAATAAAGAAAGCATATCCAAAATTTCTATCAACATCTAAGAATTTAATAATCGTAAAAGATGATTTATATGTAAGCATTCTTGATTTTTCGACCAGTACACCTGTTGAAATTGCATTATACGAAGAAACTGGACAATATAATAATGAAATGGGTTATTTTGCAAATAGTGAATATGAAAATGTTGGAGGGATTTTGTTTATAGATGTTAATCCAACAAGCAGTAAGAAGTATAAAGTTAAGTTTTTCCCCAATGAAAATTCGAAAATACCATTTATTATTCCAAATTTTTAATGCATAGCCCTTTAACTAGATTAATATCTTTCTAGAAGTAAGAATATATTTTTAAATATGTAAAAAATAAATATTTACTCGTGAAAAAGTGTAGACAAATAGCTTTAAATGAAAATAGCATAAATTGAGATTTGGTGTTTTCTTGGAAAATAATTATTGTAGAATTTGCCGGTGAGATTTAAAAATAATCTGTTAATAATAAATGTTAAGCCCAATAACTAAATTAATAAATGCATTGCTAGCAATTAGGAGGAAAAATAGATGAATTTATCTGTCTTGGAAGAAATAGACGAATTGCGACAAGTATCATTCGATGAACGTGAGTGTTTTTTACACAAAGAACACAGATGGATTTTACCTATCATTTTTTATAACCAACAAAAGAAAATCCTCCCGCATCCCTGTACTCTTGTAACATTTGATGCACACCATGATACTCTAGAAC
>DASRME010000096.1:0-5814 GCA_035648095.1 Atribacterota bacterium
TTTTTTACATTTTAAATTTCTTCCGTTATCTACGTTTATTAATCTCAATAGTAATTCAAATAAATCAATTAATCTAAGACAATATATTTTTCAAAAGGATTCTTTAATAAATATGGCTTTTTATTTTTTAGATAAATTCTGGGTAATCGCCTACTTAAGTGGGACAATACTCCCCCTAAAGTTTGTTCAGAAGGAGTTGCAATTTCATCAATAGTAATCTCAATATTATCCTGTTTCCCAATTAATGTAACAATATCTCCAATTGAAATATCGTTTAAAGAAGAACCTAATTCTATCATACACATATCAGCACATACAGCTACAACTTTTCTTTTTTTGCCAGCCACAATAACTGATATTTTATTAACTGTTCGTCTAGATACCACACCATCAGTAAAACCAAGAGGCAATGTAGCTATAAAAATATCTTGCTTTGGCCTAAAGACACCTTCATATCCTACTCCCTCTCCTGCTTGAATTTTATTAATGTGTACTATTTCTGTTCGAACAGAAAGAGCAGTTTTTAGTTGTAATGTTTTTTCTACTTCAGGGTATGGATATAAACCATAGATCAATCTACCAGGTCTTACCGCATCAAAATGAGCATAAGGCATATCCATGGTTGCTCCACTATTTGCAGCATGCACAACAATTGGTTCTGTAATAACTTTTTTTATTTCATTTACCAGATTATTAAATATTTCAAATTGATGGTTCGCATCTATCTTATCTTTTTGTGCTGCTGATGCAAAATGGGTAAAAATACCTTCGATTTTTATTCCTTTTGATAATTGAATAAACTTTATAAAATCAATAGTATCTATAGGTAAAATACCTATCCGATTCATTCCGGTATTTATCTTAAGATGGACTTTAGCTGTTACCGCTTTTTCTTGTGCATATTTAGAAATTTCTCGCGCAATTTCCTCAAAATAAAGTGTTATGCTTAAATTATGATCAACTGCATCTTTAATCTGCGAATTTCCGGTATAGCCTAAAACTAAAATAGGAACCTCTATTTGGTGTTCTCTTAATTCAATTCCTTCATCAACTGTAGCCACTGCTAAAAATTTTACTCCAGCAGATAAAATTTGTTTGGCTACCTCTACTGCTCCGTGACCATAGCCATCCCCTTTAATAACCCCAATAATTTCTCTTTGCTTCCCAATATACCTTTTAATTTCTTTTATATTATGAAGAATGGAATCCATATCAACTTCAATCCAGGCAGGTCTGCAATTGTATTTCATGAAGGTTCCCTCGCTTTCTTTTATAACAATTTGTTCCCATTATTTGAAATCGTTTCTTTAAAATTTAGAAATTAATTCGTTAAAAAATTAACCCATGAGGTAAAAAAACATAGAAAAATTTTTCAAAAATTCTGTAAATAAAAATTGATAAACTAACAGAAATTACAAAATAGTTGAAAACGTTTCGAATACTTTTTGCACCTAAATAATAAAAGGAAGTCATTAGAAATAATACCGTAGTAGTAACGAATCCTACTAAAGGCGTAATGATGGGATATAACATTATCAATACAATCATTATAAATACTTTTTTAACTTTTTCTTTATCAACCATCATTTTTTCTTGCTTTATTTCCTGATTTTTATCCTGATCTGGAAAAAGAACAAGGATGCTTGCTAAAAATATCATCAATATCGCTAATATTTTGGGATAAAAAGAAGGTCCATAAGCTATTGATTCTATTGAGGTCTGAGGAATATATCCGCTTTGCCAATAGATAAAAATCGAGAAAATAATTAAAAATATGCCGGTTATTCTATTTGCTCTTAAATAAGGATTTTTATGTTTTTTCTTTAAACTAATATTTTCCTTTATTTTCTTTTTTCCTTTCCACACATTTCTTAAAATCGGCCATAAAAAATTAACTAAAACTAAAAATATAACAATCCCTGAAATTGGACGAGTAAAAAATTCAATAAAACCAATATTGCTTACCTGTATAGCTTGTCTTAAATTTGTCTCAATAATCGGTCCTAATACAACTCCTAGTACTGCCGGAGCAACTGGATAACCATACTTAATCATGGTATAACCTAATAAACCAGCAAATATCATTACCCAAACATCAAACATTCGTTGATTAACAGCAAAAGTACCTACAAAACACATTGTAATAACCATTGGTAGAAGAAGATACTTGGGAATTTTTAATATATTGATTAGGTATTTTGCTCCCCAAAAACCAACAATAACCATAAGGATATTACTAATATATAAAGCAAGTACTATGGTATAAATTAAATCAGGATTTGTTTTAAAAAGGAGTGGTCCGGGTTGCAAACCATGAATCATAAGAGCTGATAACATAACTACAGCAGGCGTATCTCCAGGGATACCTAAAGTTAGAAGAGGTATTACAGAACCTCCTATTACCGCATTATTTGCTGTTTCCGAAGCAATAACACCCTCAATTGCTCCCTTGCCAAATTTTTCTGGTTCTTTAGAAGCTCGGCGAGCTTGATCATAGGCTAATAAACTGGCAATACTTCCACCTGCTCCAGGCAATAATCCTATCCAGGTGCCAATAATACTGGATCGAATAAAATTTAACCTGTAACTGATTAATTCCTTAAATGGAGGGATAACAACTCTTTTTACATTTGCCGATAATAATTTAGCTTGCGGTGTCGTAATATCTTCCAATATTTGCGGAATAGCAAACATACCAATGAGAATAGCTAAAATATCAAAACCACCCATTAATTGAACCATGTCAAAATTAAATCTGGGAACCCCTACTACTAAATCTAAACCAACAATTCCGGCAAATAAACCCAATGTACATGAAATCAAACCTTTCAAGGTCGATGAGCTAATGACGCTTGCTATGGTACTTAATCCTAAAACAGAAACAGCAAAATATTCATGTGGACCAAATTTAAGTGCAAATCGACTTAGTAAAGGAGCGGTGGTACTAAGAAAAATAAAGCCTATCGTACCTCCAATAAAGGAAGAAATCAGGGCAGTGCCAATTGCTTTTGCTGCAAACCCCTTTCTGGCCAAGGGAAGACCATCAAATGTCGTAGCAATAGAAGAGGGTGTCCCTGGAATTCCCAACAGTATAGCAGAATATAAGCCTCCTGAAATAGCACCTACATATATTGCACACAAAATTGCAAATGCTCGATTACCAACCATTGTAAAAGTAAGAGGTGTAATAAGTGCCATTGCCATAGTGGCATTTAAACCTGGAATAGCACCAATGATTAAACCTCCTACTACACTTAAAAACATTAAGAAAAATGTTACCGGATTCATCAGTGTTCGTACAGCTTCTAATAATATGTCCAATTTTTTACCTCAATACTTAAAATTATCACACCCTATAGCTATTATTATTTAAACTATGAAAAGCTATCAGGGTGTGATAATTTATAATTTATTTAAGCAACCCTGAGTCTTTTACTAAATTCTTTAGAATTACGTCCTGTTTTTCTAGTTCTTTAGTCAATTCTTCTGGACCCATAAAGTAGTTTTGGCATAAAGTATTTTCAAGTATTTTTTCCATGCTCTCTGTTTTCATTGCTTGCTCAACTGCATTAGCTATAATTTTTACTCTATCCATTGGTGTATTTTTTGGTGCCCAAATAGCCCGATATTGGTTTAACTGGAAATCGACACCACTTTCTTTAAAGGTAGGAGTGTCAGGATATGCAGGATGACGCTTATCATCTCCAACAGCTAACCATCTAAACTCCCCAGCATCAACAAAACCCTTCGCTTCTCCAAGCTGAGCAGACATAGCATCAATATGTTTTCCGGCTAATGCTGCCACACTTTTTGCAGCACCTTCGAAGCTGACAATTTTTATATCAGCACCAGAGGCTATCTTAAAGTTTTCTGCATTTAAATGACTCATTCCTCCAATACCCGATACACCAATTGTGATTTCTCCAGGTCTTGCTTTAGCATCATCAATAAATTCTTGAGGTGTTTTCCAGGGAGCATCATTACGAATGACAATAGCATGAGTTGCCACATCCAGTCGACAAACCGGTTGCATATCATCCCATCTGATTTTAGTTACCCCCATATAATAGGAACTGATAAAACTTTTATCATTAATAAATAAAGTATATCCATCTGGTTCTGATGTAGCAGCAGCAGCAATTCCTATAGCACCACTACCTCCTGTTTTATTAACAACAATAACATTAACACCTAAAATTGATTTTAATTCTTCGGCTAAGGTTCTTGCAACAACGTCGGTTCCTCCACCCGCTGACCATGGATTGATTAAGGTTATAAGTTTAGCTGGATAGTCCGCAGCCATCGAAATAGTTGAGCCAAATAATACTACTATTAATATTAATACAAAAATCAAGAATATTGTTTTCTTCATTATCTTATTCTCCTTTTATTAATACCCAAAATCTGCGTATGAAATATTTGCGCAAATTTTTTGCTAAATTCATCTTAAATCCTCATAAATTTCATGATGAATCTGCAAATCTACATTCAAATTCTACTATTTTCTTCACCTCCTTTCAAGGAAACTTTTATTTTTTCTCGGTTAAAAACGACAAACTCTTAAACTATCCACCGATAGTTTGTCTTACAATCCTTATAATCTTACCCGCCACAAACACATATTTTAATCTGAAGGTCAGTATCCACTGCCTATACTCACTTGCCTGAAACTTTATCCTTTTAAATAGCAGGAATATGTTTTACACCAGCATCATGATCTGGAAAAACGCTTCATTTGCGAGAGAAGGATTTCATTTTCAAAGAGCCCAATGTTCATATGTTTCCTTGATGTAATTCCTCAAGGCCAAGCAAAATTCTAGAGTAAAAGCTGGACTTTTTTCCATAGTTGTAAAACAAAAAAATTCTCTTTCCTTTTTTTAACACATAGATTTTGATAATATATTAATAGCTCTTTCAACACCACTTTCCGGACTTGTCAAGATTGGTTTATTAGTAAGCTTTCTAAGTTTAGGCAAAAGACGTGCCATGGAAGCCTGGGCTAAAACGATTGCATCTACATCTTCAATTATCTTTTCTATACCTTTATACAACAATAGATCATGCTTTTCGGGGTTACCCTCATTAATTAATGCTTTATAAGCATCAGAACATAATACTGGTACTATTTTAAACTTCTTCCCTGTCTTTACCATTTTTTTCTTCAGTTGATTAATTGTTGGATTTAGTGTAGTTTTAATAGTAGCAATAACACCCAGACTATCTACTGCTACTTTTACTGCTTCATCAGTCATTGCGTCATCTATTTTAATTACAGGAACAGAAACAAGAGGGCTTACTATATCAACAACTTCGGAAATTGAAGAACAGGTTACTAAAATTAGATCAGACCCCATTTTTTCAGCACTGGAGATATGCTGGTAGACAGTACTAATTATTCCTGATGAGAGACCGCCAGCAGCAACTATCCTAGGGAGGATGCTATCATCAACTATATTATAGATTGTTACTGACTGGTTCCCTAATTTCTTTGCAAAAATAGCTTTTAGGCTATCGACTATAGGAAAAACAGTATGAATCATGGTTATAATTGGTGTTGACAATTTATATCACGCTCCTTAAATATTTTTTAAAACTTCTACCGCCCTTTCAACCCCCAGCCTTGGACTTGTTAAAACAGGTATAGAAGTTTCGCCTAAATCATTAATCAAGGTCACCATACTACCCTGAGCACAAATAATGACATTTACTTCTTCTGTTAGTTTCCGAATTGCTTCAATAACCATTTTATTGTGGGCCTTAACATTCCCGCTCCTTAGTAAATCAAAAGCACCTTCACATAATTTTTCGGTAATC
>DASRME010000097.1:0-8037 GCA_035648095.1 Atribacterota bacterium
ATCAAAGGTCACCAGGGAATCATAAATAAGCATAAACACTTCATATCCTATTTGACTGTAGGATATCAGAGGACTTAAAGAATCGACTTCAACCGTAACCCCGATTCTCATCACCTCCGGCTCTTTATTTTCAGCAGCTAAGACACTGGCTTGGAACAAGGATAATATCATCATCAAAGAGATCATGATGACTATCATTCTACAGTTTTTCATTATTTTTTCCCTCCATTTTTATTTTATTTTTATTAATCAATCAAACATGATTCAATAATTGTAAACTTTTTGTTATTTGCATCAAGTCTTGCTTTTACACCGAAAGGAAGAGTTGCCATGTCCCTGGTGTGTCCAATGGGAAGACCATGGATTGAAGGCACTTTTACAGGTTTTATAAATTCATAAAGAATATCCTCAAGACTTGTACTAACATAATAGCCCGGATTATGCTGACGAGGATTGCAGTTTACACATTCACCTACAACAATACCTGCTACATGATCAAATTTTCCTGCGTTTGATAAATGAGCAAGCATGTGATCTATTATCCATGGTTCTGTCTCCAGCTCTTCAATAAATAAAATTTTACCGTCAGTATCTATTTCGTAAGGCGTTCCCAATGTTGAACAAATAAGACTTAAATTACCTCCTGTCAGAGGCGCCTCACATTTACCGGGATTAATAACATCAATCCACTTTTTATCATTAGCTAAAGGAATATCTCCTATAGGGTCAGTGTTAGTTAAAGCTTTAATTAAATGTTTTTTTGTGTATTCACTTAATGCTTCAGGATTATATCTTGATACGCCGGGTCCGTAGAAAGTAATTAAACCTGTTTTTTTAAGAATAGCCAGGTGTATAGAAGTGATATCACTGAAACCGATGAATATTTTAGGATTGTTTTTTACTATTTCAAAGTCAATATATTTAAGCATTCTTGCAGAGCCATATCCTCCCTGAGTTACAAATACGGCATCAATATCTTTTCTTGAAAACATTTCGTTAAAATCATCAGCTCTTTCCTTGTCTGTACCGGCTACAAAACCTCTCTTCTTATTGAGATTTTTTGAAAGCTGTACTTTATAGCCCCATTTTTTCAGTGTTTCCACTCCTCTTGTCACATCGCTTTTTTTATAAGACGGACTGGCCGGAGATATAACACCGATATTGTCACCTCTTTTTAAAACTTTTGCTTTTAATAACATTTTTTTCACCTCCAACAACCAAATAACAGATATAATATTCGTACATGCTTTATTTTACTATATTTTCTACGTTTTTTCCAATATAAAAAATAGAAAGTATTAATCATATATAATATTTTTTCCTAACTACCCTACTAAAGTTCTCATTAACCTATTTAATGAGAATATATCAAATGGCATTTTATTGTTAATCAACTTTTTAAAAAGAAACATTTAGACTCCAGGCTTTTTATTTATCGGGAGGGATCCAACTGCAAAATCATACATAAATCTTACATATATTTCAGCACATTTCATTATACTGTCGATATTTATCATCTCGTTTTCCTGATGGCATGAATCTTTTTCTCCGGGGAATACAGGACCCCAGGACACAGTGTTGGGGAAAGCTTTTGTATAAGAGGTTCCTCCTGCTAATGAAAAACCTCCTGATAGTCCTGTAGATTCTTCATAAGCTTTATTCATAAGAGAAAACAATTTATTGTCCTTACTTACAAATAAAGGAGAGAGATAGTTGTTTATTGTATATGAAAAACTATATTTTTCTGAAAGATTATTAAAAATGTTTTCTATTTCCATTAAATCAACACCATATTTATGCCTAATGTTAATATTTAATATTAATTTATTATTTTCAAGTTTCAAAATGGTAGGGCATGCAAATGTCTCTCCTATATATTCACCATTAAGATATTTTTCTTTATTATTAAAACCAAGTCTACTACCGGTATAATTTCCATCCATTTTTAGAATAAACTCTAAGGCTTTTTTAGCACCATTATCTAAAAATTTTATTTTGTATAGCCATCGACAAAGCTTAATCAGTGCATTGTCACCGTTTTGCGGAAGAGAACTATGGCTTGATTTGCCAATTGATGAAACATTTAAAGATAGATTGTCTTTAATGGTTGAAATACCCTCTGCCTGGTTATTTTTGTTAAATAGTTTAAGATTTTCTTCTGATGAGAACTCAATCATCATTTTACCCCAGGAAGGTATGGTGTTAGGACTATCTCCTGATTTAAAAAAAATAATACTCCCATACTCATTTTCTAGGCTTACATCAAATTGAATTTTTATGTCAGCATAGCCTTTTTCTATATTATGTATAGGGAATGCACCATCAGGGGTAAATCCAAAATCAGGATTTTTAAATTCCTTTTTGAAGCTTTCCATATCTGTCCATTCACCTTCCTCACTGGTTCCTATAATAAGCTGAATTTTTCTTTTAAAATTTAAGTTTAAGGAGTTTAATACTCTCATAATGGTAAAGATAATAATCGTCGGACCTTTGTCGTCCATGGCACCTCTTCCAATGATATACTTACCGTCAAATACTCCTTTAAACGGAGGCGTGCTCCATTTTTCAATATCTCCTATATCAACAACATCCACATGAGTAAGGATACCCAAGGTTTCATCTCCTTCTCCTATTTCCAAAACAGCACAATCCATATTTTCTGTGTAATATGTTTTTATGCCTTCTTTTTTTGCTTTATTTACTATATATTCCAGACATTTAATATTCTCATTCTTATTTTTTATAATGCTGGGGATATTAATCAAATTTATGGAATCTTCAATTATTTCATTCTTTTTTTTATATATATTTTCAATAATTTTATTAATCATTTGTTTTATCCCCGTTACAAAAATCTATTGAAGTTAAGGAATAAATTTCGTAAGCTTTTTTTAACTGATATAAGTCAATAAACTCAACATCAGAATGAGCATCTTTTAAATATCCGGGTCCGAAAACAACACTTGGAATATTCCCAAAGTTACTGAGAAGAGATGCATCAGTCCATGCCTGGAATGACACTATTTTCGGGGATTTTTCCGTTGATTTTCTTATGCTTTTTTCAAGAGAAAGAATAATAGGATGTCTAATATCGATTTCCAACGGTTTATGCAGCATCATATCTGAATCTTCAAAATACCTGTGAATTTCAGCATTAAAACTGCTATCCTCTTTTTTTAGATCATTAATGATTGATTTAAACTCATTAACTATCAAATCAAAGGATTCCGAAGGAATCCATCTCCTATCAATATAAATACTACATCTACCGGCCACACTACTTGGTTGGTCACCACCTTTTATGACTCCGAAATTTAGTAGTGGTTCACCAATGAGTGGATGTTTTCTGTCTTTGAATTTTGGGATTAAATCAGTTTCTATCCTTGTTATGAGTTTTGCGGCTTTTGATATTGCATTAATGCCTTCTGAAGGTGTTCCACCATGAGTTGTCTTTCCTATAATATCTATTTCAAACCATTCGAGTCCTCTATGGCCTGCTGCTATATTAAGATTGGTAGGTTCTCCAACTATTGCGGCATCAGTATGAGGACCGTTTTTTACCAGATATTCTGTTCCTTCACTTTTTTGTTCTTCATTGATTACAGCAGTAAATACGAGATTACCCGAAAGCTTTTCGCCGCTTTTTTTAATTGCTGCCATAGCACTCATCATACATGCCAGGGCTCCTTTCATATCACAGGAACCTCTGCCATATAATTTTTCATTTTTTATTTCTCCTGAAAAGGGATTTATTTTCATTTTATAAGGAGGTACGGTATCCATATGTCCGGAAAGCATAAGAGATTTTCCTTTTCCGGTTCCCCTGATTATTGCCACGATGTTTGGTCTTCCTTCTAAAACTTTATATGATTTAACTTCTATTTTTTCTTTTTTGAAGAATTCGTATATATAGTCAGCCACTTTTTTTTCCTGGTTTTCCAATCCGGTATAACTGGGAATTTTAACCAGATCAGAAGCTATTTCATATAATTCATCATCACTTACTTTTTTTAAGATTTTATTATCATTCATTTTCAGCACCCTCCCTAAATAAATGACAAGCTACAAAATGGCCTTTTTTAATTTCTTTCAGTTCAGGCTCCTCAAGCCTGCATAGGTCAAAGTTATACTCGCATCTGGTATGGAATCTACAGCCTCTTGGTATATCTGAAGAATTGGGAATTTCGCCGGATAAGACTTTTCTTTTTCTATTTCTATGAACTTCAGGTATAGGCATGATATCCAGTAAAGCTTTAGTATAAGGGTGACAGCTTTTTTTTATTATTTCATCAGACTCTCCAATTTCGACAATTTTTCCAAGATACATGATTGCTATTCTATCAGATATAAGCCACGCTAAGGATAAATCATGAGTGATAAATAAAATTGACAGATTATTTGATTTTTTTTGGTCAAGTAAAAGTTTTAAAATACCAGTTCTAATGGAGGCATCAAGCATTGAAACGGGCTCATCCGCAACGATGAAATCAGGGTTTAAAATTATCGATCCTGCGATAGCAACCCTTTGTCTTTGACCGCCGCTTAACTCATAAGGATATCTGTATAAAAAATTTTCTCCGGGTGCCAGTCCGGAATCTTCAAGAGCCTTAATTACTTTTTTCTTTCTTTCGGCTGAGTTATTAATAAGATTATTTACCTCTAAAGGTTCTGCTGTAGCATCAATGATAAGATGCCTGGGGTCCAATGATTGATAAGGATCCTGGAAGATCATCTGTGCTTTTTGTCTGAATTTTTTCATTTCTTTTTTATTATTAAAATTTATGGACTTTCCTTTGAAAAGAATATCTCCTTCGTATTTTGGAACCAGATTAAGGATTGCCTTTCCAAGAGTAGTTTTGCCGCTTCCGCTTTCACCAACCAGAGATACAATTTCTCCATGATAGATTTCTAAATTTACTCCATCAACTGCTTTTACAATTTTTCTTTTTTTATAAAAGATCTCTTCGATAAAAGACTGCTTTATTTCAAATTCTACTTTTAAATTTTTTATATCCACAATTTTTTCAGTCTTATTCATTGAATATGCCTCCAAAGTGGCAGGAATAATTATGGTTTTCATTTATCTTTATCATTTCCGGCTCTTTTTCTTTGCAGATATTTTCTGCGTAGAGACATCTGGGATGGAACCTGCATCCTGAAGGTGGATTTATCAAATCAGGAGGTATACCATCTATAGGCTCCGGTATTTTCTTTTCCTTGTGAATATTAGGGAAAGATGATAAAAGTTTATTTGTGTATGGGTGCATGTTGTTGTTGTAAATATCTTCCACATTACCTAATTCAACAATCTTTCCGGCATACATGACGGCAATTTTGTCGCACGTTTCTCCAAGTATTGACAAGTTATGAGAAATAAGGATTAATCCCATATTCACTTCTTTTCTTAACTTATCCAGCAAATTCAATATCTGTGCCTGTACCATTACATCAAGAGCAGTGGTAGGTTCATCAGCTATTATCAGTTTCGGATCACATGCCAAAGCCATTGCAATCATAGCTCTTTGCTTCATACCACCACTGAATTCATGGGGGTAATTACTTATTCTTTTCGGTTCAAGCTCCACAAGTTTAAAAAGTTCTTCTGATTTTTCTATAGCTTCTTTATAGGATACTTTCTTATGCAGAATGATTGCTTCGGCTATCTGATCACCTATTTTCATAACAGGATTTAGAGCATTCATTGCACCCTGAAAAATCATTGAGATATCATTCCATCGTATTTTCTTTATTTCTGAATCATTTAATTTAAGGATATTTCTCTCCTCTAAAAAAATTTCTCCGGATACTATTTTTCCTTCTTGAGGCAGAAGCTTATTGATAGACAAGGCAGTAGTGGTTTTACCGCATCCTGATTCTCCAACCAGTCCCATTGATTCTCCTTTATTAAGTACAAAACTGACATCGTCTACAGCTTTAACAATTCCGGCTGATATCTGGAAATAAGTTTTTAAGTTATTTACTCTTAATAGGGCCATCATTATCTCCTTCTCAGTTTTGGATTAAGTATTTCATCAAAACTATATCCCAAAAATGTAAAAGCCAATACCACAAGAACTACACATATACCTGGAGGAAGAAAATACCAATAAGCTCCTGTACTTGCCGCTCCTGACTGAAAGGCATAATGCAGCATCATTCCCCAGCTTGATCTGGTGACATCTCCAAGACCTAAAAAACTTAAGGTAGTTTCGGATAATATGGCTACTGCTGTTACAAGTATTGTATTTGCAAAAACCAAAGGAAAAACATTTGGGAGAATATGTCTCATCATTATTGTTTTATCATCTGCACCTATTGCTCTAATTCTCTCAATAAACGGTCTTTCCTTTACTGATAATGTCTGAGATCTTACTACTCTTGCAGTACCGGCCCAACTTGTCAATCCAATAACAAGGATGATATTCCATATGCTTGTTCCTAAAATAGCTGCTAAAACCAACACTAAGGGCAGCCAGGGAATTACAAGGAAAAAGTCAGTAATTCTCATTAAAACAATGTCTGTTTTATTGCCTATATAACCTGAAATTATCCCGACAGCTGTACCTAAAAACATAGAAATAATTGTTGCAAATATTCCCACCATTAAGGAAATTCTCCCGCCTGCAAGAAGATTTCGGAAAACATCTCTTCCCAGATCATCTGTCCCGAGTATATGTTCTTTGCTCGGTGGCTTAAGGACATTGTCCGCTTCTCCGAATTTCATTGTATTAAAAGGCAGAATAATTGGTCCTATTAAAGATACCATTATGAAAATGATCAAGATAGTACCACCTATCATACCCATCCTGTTCGATTTATAGCTTTTTATAAATGTATTGATTTTTTTCTTTCTCATTTCTTTTCTAATGGAGCTCATCATTTACACCTCAACTCTTTACCCTTGGATCCAAATAACTGTACATAATGTCAGCTATAAGATTGGCCAGAATTACACTTATCGTAATCAAAAGGAATATTCCCTGAAGCATGGGATAATCTCTATTGTTTAAAGCTTCATACATCAGTCTTCCAATACCTGGCCAGGAGAAAATTGTTTCTATCTGAATAGTACCTCCGATTGTCAGTCCTAGATTTATTGCTATAATTGTAATCATGGGAAGCATTGCATTGGGGATAGCATGTTTTTTAATAATATAGTTATCATCAAAGCCTTTTGCCTTTACTGTAGTCATATAATCCTCAGTCAATACATCAAGAAGTGTATTTCTCATTGTAATAGCATATTCACCTATAAGGACAAGGCTTAAAGCTAAAACAGGAAGGAATAAATGGGAGGCTCCATCTTTAATTAACATGATAGTACTATAGAATGTTTTACCCGGTGTAAACATTCCTGAGGTAGGGAACAACCTAAGACTTATGCTAAAAATGGATATAAGAATTATCCCGAGCCAGAATGTAGGCATTGAATAGGTAATGAGTGAAAAGCTGAGTGCTATCACATCTATTTTTGTTCCTCTTTTCCATGCGGATATAACGCCTAAAAGCATTCCTATAATTATGGCAAGTATTTCTGCCAACCCTACCATGACTACAGTAGGAATAATTTTCTGTATTATTATTTCGATTACAGGTTTTTTATATTGGAAAGACAGCCCCAAATCACCAGTCAATAAATTTTTAAAATATATAAAAAATTGTATATACCATGATTGACCAAGACCGAAAAGTTCCTTTGTTTTTTCCACAACCTCTGCAGAGGCTTTAGGATTTCTCATAATCATTGCCAGGGGATCTCCCGGCATTATGCGGAATAAAAAATAATTGAAGATTATTACAAAAAAAATAGTTAGTGCTGATTGAAATATTTTTTTTAATATATATTTTTTTTTCAAAGCGTTATCACCCCAACTTACTATTTACTATTACTGCTGATATTTGAACCGGTTTTGTTAAAGAGGGGTAAAATCTTACCCCTCTTTAACAAAATAACTCACTTGCTTATGGTTTTACGTTTAAATAGTTATAGTTGGTTAAATTGAAGAAATAACCTCCGTCTTCAGGGATTCTTTTCCA
>DASRME010000098.1:0-10360 GCA_035648095.1 Atribacterota bacterium
ATCAAAGGTCACCAGGGAATCATAAATAAGCATAAACACTTCATATCCTATTTGACTGTAGGATATCAGAGGACTTAAAGAATCGACTTCAACCGTAACCCCGATTCTCATCACCTCCGGCTCTTTATTTTCAGCAGCTAAAACACTGGCTTGGAACAAGGATAATATCATCATCAAAGAGATCATGATGACTATCATTCTACAGTTTTTCATTATTTTTTCCCTCCATTTTTATTTTATTTTAACATTTTTTAACATTACGGCACAAACTCTAAATACATTTCATTAGTTTTCTACCTATTAACCATCCCCTTTTTTATGAAAGAGCTATTTATAGCAAAACTCTCTTAAGAAAATCATAAATAAACCCTGCTGTTTTCACCATAAGACATCACTATCTCCAATTTCTACTACGCAGATAGAACCTTTTGTGCTAGCTCAATAATTCGGTTACTTTTTCTGGATTTTCGTAGGGGGTCTGATAATCAATTCCCCCGTATCTTTTTAAGTAATTATATTCAAATAAGAAGTTTCTTAGATTATAGATAAGATCTTTGATCGAGTCAAATGAATTAGAATAGAAGAACTCATTTTTGATAATCTTCCAGAAGGGCTAGATCTTGCTGCTGGGGTTTGAGGTCGATAAGGTCTGGTTATGGGCTAACTCTCCTGGGGTTAACTTCTCATAGCGTTTGATGATATCCTTCTGAGCGGGGTTTTAAAGGATAACGTTTTTTAATCCGATCCATGGTTGCAGGAAAAAACGTTTTATCTAAAATAATGGGGTTCAAATAATAAAATCAGTTTATAACGATTGGAGTCAAAACTATTATCTCCTTCAATTTCAGCGCCAAGAGAATTTTTATCCTACCTTACAAATTCATACTGTATCTAAGTGCCCGTTTAAGAATACAGTAAATCCTTTATCCTGGGCTATTATAAGCACTTTCGTTTTATCTTTATTTCCTAACTTTACGCTTTTAAAATTCCTTTCTATTAATTACTGCTACTTATAATTCAATGACCTTAATTCTTTCATCACATAATTAATCATCATCAGCATTCCATAATAAGTGGTCATTCCCAATCATTCTATTCTTCCGGAGAAATATTAGTCCAGAGGGGTATTTCTTTATAATTTCTTATTTTAATTCACTCTTTTCATCTCATCTTTTTAAGGATAAGTCTTATCTTTTCATCAGCTAATTCCAATTCTCTATCCTCTATGCAGAGTATGGGTCTAAATCTGATACTTTTCTTCCCGCAAGGAAGAATAAGCATATTTTCTTCAAAACATCTCTTCTGAAATGCCTTTCTGATTTCAGTATTTGGCAGGTCAAAAGAACACATTAATCCCAGCCCTCTTGCGTTAGAGACCAAATCTGGGAAATCTTTTTGAATATCTTGAAGAATCTTTTTTAGTTTTTCTCCTTTAATTCTCGCATTTTCTATCAGGTTATCCTCTTTAATAATTTCTAAAATGCGAGTAGCTCTTACCATATCTACAATATTCCCACCAAATGTAGAGTTTATTCTGCTAGACTCTACAAAGGCGTTGTTTTCAACTTCATCAATTCTTTTTCCAGCCATTATGCCGCAAATCTGCATCTTTTTACCAAAAGCCATGATGTCTGGTTTGACATCGAAATGTTGATGTGCCCACCACTTTCCCGTAATTCCCATTCCACTTTGGACTTCATCAAATATCAATAAAATATCATACTTATCACATGCTTTTCTCAATTCTTGAAAAAACTCTTTTCTGAAAAAATTATCTCCCCCTTCGCCCTGTATAGGCTCCATAATAAATGCTGCTATATCTTCATGATCTTTCTCTAATATACTATAAATATGATCAAGGGCTTTTTCTTCTGCTTTTTCAATTTCAGCTAGATTCTGTTCTATTGGAAACTTGACTATGGGAGGATCGATCCTGGGCCAATCGAACTTTGGAAAGAACTGATATTTTCTGGGGTCTACTGTATGAGTCAGAGACATAGTATATCCTGTTCTTCCGTGAAAGGCATGATCAAAATGTAAAACTTTCTGTCCTTTAATAACATCAGGTCCCTTCTTTAAATTCTTTTTTACTTTCCAATCAAAAGCTACTTTCAGTGCACTTTCTACCGCTAATGCCCCCCCAGATATTTGAAAAAGATGGGGTAAATAGTCTGGCATTGCAATATTTTTTACAGCGTCTACCCACTCTGCAAACTCTATCGTGTAAATATCGGCATTTGCAATTTTATTAACCGCAGACCTAAATACTCTTTCTTTAAATTTTTCATTTGCTAACTTTGGATGATTCATTCCAAGTGGGGAAGAAGCAAAAAATGTATAAAAATCCAAAAATTTTCTTCTATTTCTCGCATCTATTATGTAGGAGCCTTCACTTTTTTCCATATCTATCACTATATCAAACCCATCAACAAGAATACTCTTTCTTAAAACATTAAAAACTTCATTCGCTTTTACTGTCATCTAAATCACCATCCTTTATTAATTTTTTATATCAAATAAAAAAAAGCAATTAATGACAGAGCCTTCATTAATTGCCTAACTTTTGTTTCCTCAAACTTAAACGAAGCACTCTATCATGAGGTAGCGCTCCATCTAAATCCGAGAACAGATTTGATGACAGTCTTATAGTTATTCACTATAAGCCCAGCAAGAAGATTTTATTTAATCTTTTTTGCTTCGGCGGAAATACCTTCTCAGGTGAGATTATAAACTATTCACCCTTTTTCATTATTATCCGCGCCTCTACCTTGTATTGTTTTTAATACAAGTAATATTAATTTGCGATAATTATTTTAGTAGAATTAAATTCCTAAATTAGCACCTCCCTAATAATTTAACATTGACCAATTTGTTGATTAATCACATTAAACCTCAATTATTTTTTCTTTATAGAAGATATTTCTTTTCCCTAATTCTTCCATTACCTTTTGATATACTTTGTGCTCTCTCCCTATATATTCTGGCGGACAGATTCCGGGATATTGGAATTCTTTTTGAGCAACCAACCTGGCTATAATCGCACAGGGAAATCCGGTAGCACGGGACATAGAAGTAGCTTTCTCATTCTTGTCGTAATAATCCAATAAATCATAAGTGTAGCTTAGTCTTTTTCCTTCTTTTTTACCTTGAACAATAACCCGCATAACGGTTAGTTCTTCTTCCCCTTCTTCTAATTCCCATTTAGGGAAGAGGAGCTTGGAGGTAAGATCTATAGGTTTAACTTTTACTCCATTTACCTCAATGGCTGTATCACTGAAAAACCCAGTTTCTCTTAACATCCGCATCTTTTCAGCATAACCCGGATAACGCAAGGTCTTCTCTTTCATGGAAGGAATTTTAATAGTATAGAGTAAGCTGCGAAGTCCGTCGGTATTAAAGGCTTCTAAGGTTCCAATTTTAGGCAAATTAACCAATTCAAGATCAGAAAGGGCGGGTTTTTCTACAATTTTTCCACCTTCTATTAATCTTGCCGGTCTTATGTATTCTTCTATAACATCTTTAGGTGACCAGGCAATCTTATACTCGTAAGGCCATTCCCGTATCACCGGAAGACCTCCTACTAAAATAGTAGCACTTTCGGTCTCATCTATCAAGCTATCAGCATAACCTATGATCATATGACTCATACCCGGAGCTACTCCCATATCCACCACGGCGGTAATCCCTTTCTTTTTGGCAAGTTCATCTAAACTCAAAGTATCTTCAGCCATAAAAGATATATCAACCACATTTTTACCAGCTTCAATAACCGACCGTAACATATTAAATCCTAAAAACCCCGGAACAGCACCAATGACGATATCTTTATCAGCAACTATCTTTTTAATGGCTTCTGAACTGGATAAATCCGCTTTTATTCCTTGTATATCTGTTTCTTTAGTTAGTTCATCCAATTTTTTTTCATTAATATCGGCTACCGTTACTTGAAAATCTTTATCTTTAGCTAAATCTTTAGCAATTAATCCACCGACTAAACCACAACCTAATACTATTGCTTTCATATTGTTACCTTTCCTTTCCTATTTATCATTGACTAAAAGTTTCATATATTCTCCAATTTCACCGATATTCTCCAATTCTTGTGTTGCTTTTATAATATCCTCCATTTTGGAAGGAGACATTTTTTTCTTGGAGTTAGCCTTAAACTTGGAGATAAGTTCTTTTTCGCTTAAAGGCCGTTCCGGTTGACCTTTTGCAAAATCTTCCTGCTTTTTATATTCCCCTTTAGAAGTTTTAATGGTGACAATAGCTCGTTTTACTTTGGGGAAAAGGGCATCGATTTCAGGATTGGCTTCCACCTTAATCTTGTCGAGTAATGACCAGACAAAGGAATCTTTTAGGGCATCTTCCTCAAAATCAGAAGGGAGAACATTCCCCTTTACCACAGCCACCGCTATGCAATAAGGAAGAGAATGATCGGCTGTTTCTTTGGTAGTAGGTTTATATTTACTGGGATCGGAGAGAATATCTGCTCCCCGAGTCGTCGTCTCTACCAAAACTTCCTTTACTTCTTGGGGATGAAGATTATTTTCCTGCATCACCTCTATGACAGCGGTAATCGGTTGATGAGTTAAGGCTTCAGTAGGAAAAGCTTTATAACCACATTGATTAATTAAAAAATTCTCTCCTAACCCTTTAGTTAAAATATCTTTATCCCATTTTATCTTGTCTAACACCTCAAATAATCCTTCTTTTCCTTCAAATACTTCAGCCGGACCGGTATAACCTTTACTCGCCAGTAAGGCAGCCCGCACTCCTGCTTCAACTGCGAAAGAATCGGCAGCATTTTTCATATTAGTGAGGTGCCCGGCTACTACTCCCCCTAAGGTAAAATGAGAAGAACCACTAATCCCTATGGCAGCGACTATCTCACCCTCATTTAAACCCAACATCCTTCCGGCTACTACCGGACTTACCAATTGAGTTAGGGTTGCATGATGCCAGCCTATCTCTCGAACTCCCGGAAAAGCAGCCTGGCATAAACGCATCTCTAATTCATAGGCAATGACTATTCCTACCAGTACTTCTTTCCCATCTTTTTTCATAAACTCTCCTGTACTAAGCACAGCAGGAATAATATCTGAAGGATGAGAGGGATCCTGTTCCCAGTAGATATCATTATAATCTAATGCTCTAATTAGTAAGGAATTCATCAAGGTAGCTTGGGGCAAATTAGTTTTTTCTCCCCAGCCTATAATAGTCGCTTGTTTCTTCCCGCCTAAATCCTGAATGTAATCATAAGCTGATTGGGTATCTTTCTTATTCAGAGCAGAAAAGGCGCAACCTACACTATCTAAAAGAAATCGTTTGGCTTCCTTTAAAGCTACAGAAGGAATATTTTCATAATTTAATTCCAGCGAAAATTTAGCCCATCTTTGACTTATAGTCTCCATCTTTCACTTCCCTTTATTTTTGTTAGTTAATTACTCATGATGGCGTATGTAATACGTCCCTACTTCTGGCTCCTGAATTCTGACTTCCGGATCTTTAACCAGTAACTTGCAACCCACAACTTATCACTTATTACTGATTACTCATTACTTTCTTTGCTACTTCTCTGGCTACATCTAAAGTTAAAGCTGTTCCTCCTAAGTCGTAAGTTCTTACTTTACTCTCTTCAATAACCCGGGCAATAGCATTTTCTAATCTTAGAGCCAATTCTTTTTCATCTAAATAATCCAGCATTAATTTAACCGTTAATAGCATCGCCATGGGGTTCACTTTATATTGTCCCGCATACTTGGGAGCAGAACCGTGAGTGGGTTCAAAGAGGGCAAAATCATCTCCGATATTAGCACTGGAGGCAAACCCTAAACCTCCTATCAATTGGGCACAAAGATCAGAGACTATATCTCCGAACATATTGGAAGAAACCAGGACACTATAATTTTGAGGGTTCTTAACCAACCACATACACATTGCATCTATGTTAGTCTCCCAGAGTTCGATTCCAGGATATTCTTGAGCAATCTTACGGGCCTCTCTTATCATCAATCCACTGGTTTCTCTGATTATATTTGGCTTCTCAATAACCGTAACTGAATTTCTGTTAAACTTCTTAGCATATTCAAAACCCTGACGAACAATAGATTGGCAAGCCTTCCGGGTGAAGATCCTACAGGATAAAGCGATATCTTCTAAAGGAATCCCTTCAAATCTTTTCATCTTGGGATGGTTTTTTAAGAGTGCTTCCATCAAATCACCTGGCAAAGGATGAAATTCTACTCCACTATATAATCCTTCAGTGTTTTCTCGAAAAACTACTAAATCTATATCATCTCTATAATTAAGCGGGTTTCCTTTGTATGCCTTGCAGGGTCTCAGGTTAGTATGTAACTCAAATTCTTGGCGTAATCTTACAATTGGACTTGAATAGACATAGCCTTTTCCCTTAAGCTCAGGGGCAAGTTCCTTTTCTGCTTCTTCTTTAGGTTTGGAAGTTATCGCTCCAAAGAGACAGCAATCAGTCTCTTTGAGAATTTTTATGGTCCTATCAGGTAAAGGATTTCCCTCTTTTTTCCAAAATTCCCAACCCACATCACCAGGAAAATAATCAGCATCAAGCTTTAATTCCTCCAATACAATCTTCGCTGCCTCCATTACATCATTCCCGATTCCATCACCCGGCAACCAGGCTATCTTATATTTGGCCATTTTTACTCTCCCTTCTCTATTTTCAATATTTTTTTAGTATGAGGAATAAGTCCCCCATCTTCAAGAATTCCTAACACCGATTTCGGTAAAGGAGGGAAATCAAAAACTCCCTTCTCGCAGGACAATTTTCCTTTTTCAAAATTAATTTCAATTAATTCACCTGAAGATACATTCTCCACTGCTTCCTTGCATTGAACCAAGGGAAGTCCCTGGTTAATAGCATTTCGGAAAAATATTCTGGAAAATGATTTTGCAACAATCACTCCCACGCCAGCATATTTTAGACAGGTAGCGGCTTGTTCCCGAGAACTACCACAGCCAAAGTTCCTTCCTGCGACAATAATATCTTCCTTTTTAACTTTTTTGGCAAATTTCGAATCAAGGTCTTCCAGGGCATGTAGAGCCATCTCTTTGGGATCAGTGATGGTATAAGTATACTTCCCGGGAAAGATAACATCAGTATTTACATCATCACCATATTTCCATACTTTCCCTTTAATACTCATTTTAAATCCCTCCTTATATCGGTAATCTCGCCATAGAGCGAAGAAACTGCCACAATTGCTGGACTGGCTAAATAAACTTCTGCCTCTTTACATCCCATTCTTCCCTTGAAATTTCTATTAGCAGTACTCAAACAAACCTCTCCCGGCGCCAAAGCCCCTTCATGAGCTCCCAAACAGGGGCCACATCCTGGATTCATTATTACTGCCCCGCTTTTAACTAATTCCTGAAGAATTCCTAATTCCATCGCCTGGGCAAAGACCTCCATCGAGGCAGGGAAAACTAATAGTCTGACTCCGCTTGAGATCTTTTTACCACGAAGAATTTTACTGGCAATTTTTAAGTCTTCTAATCTCCCATTGGTACAGGTTCCAATTAATGCCTGATTGATTTTGGTCCCAACCACTTTTGATACAGGTTTTACATTATCTACGGTATGAGGACAGGCAATTTGGGGTTCCAACTTACTTATATCGTAATCTATAATTTTTTCAAACTCAGCATCATCATCTGATTTTATTATTTCGTATTTTTTATTGGTTCTCGCAGCCAGCCATTGAATGGTTTTTTCATCTGGTTCTACGTAGCCGATCTTTGCCCCCATCTCCACTGCCATATTACATAGGGTCATTCTGCCCCCGATATCCATTTCCCTAATTACTTTTCCGCTAAATTCTACTGCTTTATATAGTGCTCCATCCGCACCTAAATCTCCAATAATATGGAGAATAATATCCTTGGGATATATCTCCGTAGGAATTTCTCCTTCAATATTTATCTTGATGGTCTCCGGCACTCTAAGCCAGATTTCATCTGTTGCCCAGATGGATGCAACCTCGCTTCTCCCTATACCAGTTGAAAAAGCGCCAAACGCCCCATAAGTAGTCGTATGAGAATCTGCTCCTAAAATTAGAGTTCCGGGGATGATGTGTCCTTTTTCGGGAAGAACCTGATGACAGACTCCGGTATTAATATCGTAAAAATTTTCAATTTTTTGTTCCTGGACAAATTCTCTTATCTCTTTATGGTTGGCAGCATATTTTTCTGTTGCTGCCGGAATACAATGATCCAGAGGAATGACTATCTTCTCCGGATGTTTTACTTTATCAATCCCAATCTGTTTAAATTTTTTAGCTATTGCGGCAGTATTATCGTGAGACATTACTATATCCGGAGAAACAGTCACAATTTCCCCGACAATGACACTTTCTTTACCCGATTTAAGGGCCAATATCTTCTCTGCAAAAGTCTTACCCATAATATGGCCTCCTTATTTAAACTGTTCGAAGTTTGTAAAATCGGCATGATGAACAATAATGGCTTCCGGAGTTCTCTTTGAACGATCTCCCTCCCAGGAATGAGAGGCAATAATATGCATTACTTCTTCGGGAATACCCTGACTGTAACAAAGGCCCACTCCGGATATGGGGTGACGAACTAATTTCCCTAAATTGCTTTGAATAAATTTTCCATTTTTCTCTCTATATTCTACTAATTTTCCAATATCGTGAAGTAATGCCCCGGCAACAAGATAATCCTTATTTATTTTCACTTTATCTTCATAGATGCTTTGTAAAGCCTCCGCAGCATTCACAGAAACATTTACTACTCCCCGAATATGTTCAATCATACTACAAGGACAAGGCTCAATTAATAAAGTAAAGGGCATTCTTTGCAGATCATTTATTTCCCAATCTCCGGTAGTAAGAGCATTTTCCCAAACTTTCAAAACCTTTTCCTTCAAATTTAAATCTTTGATTAAATTAAATTCCGGAATAAATTTTAATAAATCTTCTCTCATTTTTTCCTCCCTATTCCTCGTAAGGTATTTTGATATCTAAAAGTGGGGCGTGTTGTTGAGCACCATAAACATCGGTCTCCCCGATGCTTCCTGAATCCACTGGTCTTACAATAGTTGCTTTTATGGCATTGGCAGGATCAAACTCTACAAAATAAAGAACTTTCTCAACGGGAATATGATAGAGTTTAGCAATAAGTTCTTTGGTGATTACTTTAGTTTTCTTTACTTTTTCGTAAGTTTCCTTATCCTTAAAAATTATATCAAAGGTCAACTCAAAAGGACCGGCATTTTTACTTCTAATTACTTTTACTAAATCTATAATCGAAACTTCCTTAGTCATTTATATAATCTCCTTTTAACCTTTTTATTGTTTCAAACTTCTACCATTTCTATGGAAAAAAGCTCATCGGGGTCATCGATTTCTACTAAGTGATGAATATTAAATCTATATACCGCTCCGGTAGGTATATCTGAAGGAGCATAAGGGAAAGCTAAATTCCCGGCAGTAGCAATACGGCCCTTATAAGAATAATGCATTAAAGTAGAACGAGCAAAAGCACAGATAGTGTTGGCCAGCTCCTGGTCTTTGGCTACAACTTCCAAAATAAGACAAAGTTCGTGAGAGGTAATCTCTTTTTGAGGCTCTAATTCTCCCATGACGCCATTCTTTCCATAAATATGAAAGATTAAACTGTAATCTTCCGGAGAAATATTACTAAAATAAGTAAGTACAGTGTCACGGACATGTTTTTCACATTCATCAATTTGTTTAATCATAATTGGATCTCTTACACCAGCAATACATATCGTCCGGTAAGCTACCTTACTTGCCCCCTCTAACTTTATACGAATAGTGTCGCTCTTCTTTAATTTGGAGCCTGATACCTTTACCGCTCTTTCACTATATTGCTCAAATTTACATCCGGTAACATCAACCACCCCTTCAGGACCAATAATATGCAAAGGGCTTGATTTTTCGTACAAGGTATGAGCAGCTACCGTGCTTGGGATACATTTTCGCATGGGATTAGTCGGTTCTACTATAAAACAATCCTCTCTTAAATATGCCATCATACAATCAGAAGTAGTCCCGGGAGTGGAGGCCATAGCTCCACATTCTAAAATCTTTCCCATATGTAAAGCCAGTCCGGAATCATATCCTTCCTTAATGGGTAGGGCAGCAAACATAGCCGGGTCATTGGAACGACCGGCAATAATAACCTCTGCCCCTAGCTCTAAAGCTTTTATATGAGAGTGAACTCCCATTACCGCTACAATTCGAGTAGCTTCTTCTATATCTTTAGGAGTTAATTCAGGGACGGGGCCTAAAGGTTTTATCTTCCCTTCAGCTAACTTCTTTTTAAGATAATCCTTTTCAAC
>DASRME010000099.1:0-4128 GCA_035648095.1 Atribacterota bacterium
GATTTAAGGTAAAGAACAAAAAAGTAAATATCAAAATATACTTTTTAAAAATATCCATAAATGGCCTCCATATTTGTTTAATTAGTTAATTAAATTGTATTTACGATTTTGCTTTTACTTGACTCGATACTATATACTTAATACTCGATACTGTATTTAATTGGTAAATTGGTTAATTGTATATTTTATAAACAAAAATAACACCTCCTTGTCCACGAAGAAGTGATTCATTCGTCTAAGCAGATAGGTCTCCTGGCTCAGGGGTCAATCTAATCACTGTGCCTTCCCATTTTCACTTTTTGATAAGTGTTTAACAGTGGCCTATTACAGCTTTCGTCTCCCATTACAGTAGCGGGACTGCGGTGGATTTTCACCACGCTTCCTTTAATCTGCTTATCTTTAAATATTTAATTTTAAATCTAACAAAAGTATAATACATCAACCGAAAAATTACAATATATTCTGCGGTTGTTGTTTCTATAAAAACTTAGTGTATAACTTAGTGAGGTAGTTAGATAGATAGAAAAATGTAACTTTTTCTGTCTATGTGGCCTACTTAACTCGATACTCGATCCTATATTATATTAAGATAATGTGTTTTTTGTTAATTATTTTGGTATAATAATTTTAAATGCTTTAGACTGAAAAAACTGGGAGGTTATCAGGATAGATGGTAAAAGGTTTAATTCAAGTTTACACCGGTGATGGAAAGGGCAAAACTACCGCTGCCTTAGGGTTAGCACTCAGGGCGGCAGGTAGAAATATGAAAGTGTTGATGGTTCAATTCATGAAAAAATGGGACTATGGAGAACTTCATTCGATTAAATTAATCCCTAATATAGTTTTAGAAACCTTTGGTACCAAAGAGTTTATCTATAAAGACAAAGCAAAAAAGATAGATTATGAAGAAGCTGAAAAAGCCTTTTCTTTTGGTGTAAAAGGGATGCAAAGCGGGAATTATGATATAGTAATATTTGATGAACTCAATATGGCGCTTTATTATGAGTTGTTAGATTTAAAAGAAGTTATTCAAAAGATAAAAGGGAAGCCCGATAATGTAGAACTAGTTATTACTGGAAGAAGAGCGCCTGAAGAGATAATAGAGATTGCTGATTTAGTTACCGAGATGAAAGAGATTAAGCATCCTTATCAAAAAGGAATAGAAGCGAGAAGAGGTATTGAATATTAAAAATAAAAAATTAAATAATTTACGAAAAAATTTATCTGAAATGGGAAGTATTTTGATTGCTTATTCTGGAGGTGTGGACAGCACTTTTTTATTAAAAGTAGCCCGAGAAGAATTAATGGACAAAGTGATTGCGGTAACTGTAAAATCAGAAATTCATCATCTTAGTGAAATAACTGATGCTAAGAAAATGGCGCAAAAATTTAAAGTGAAGCACCTGTTTATTGATATTGATATTTTATCAAATAAAGAATTTATCAACAATTCCAAAGAGAGATGTTATATTTGTAAAAAAGAAATATTTAGCCGAATAATTGAAATGGCTAAAGAACTTAATTTAAATTTTGTGGCAGATGGTTCTAATTATGATGACCTTGATGATTATCGTCCCGGAATGAAGGCGGTTAAAGAATTAAAGATAAGGAGCCCTCTACAAGAAGCCATGCTTACCAAAGACGACATTCGTCTTCTTTCTAAAGAAATGGATTTATCCACCTGGAATAAACCTGCTAATTCTTGTCTGGCTACCAGGATTCCTTATAGAGATGAAATTACTTTAGAAAAGTTGAAAAGGATAGAAAAGGCAGAAGATTTTATTCATAATTTGGGGATTAAACAGGTAAGGGTAAGGTGCCATAATAAGCTGGCAAAGATTGAAGTAGGGGACAAAGATCTTCTTTTATTCATGGAAGAAGATTTAAGAGAAAAGATAATTGATAAACTAAAAAAATTGGGATTTATCTATATTTCTCTTGATTTACAAGGATACCGAAGTGGAAGTATGAATGAAGAATTAAAGCAGAAAGTTGAGGATTGAATAATGGGAAAAGAAGAGATTAAGAGAATATTACAACAATTTAAATCCGGTGAAATAGAAATAAAAGAAGTGTTAGAGAAGTTAAAACATTTCCCTTATGATGACCTGGGTTTTGCCAAAATAGATAACCAGAGACAATTAAGAAAAGGTTTTCCGGAAGTTATTTTTTGCCAGGGTAAAACCTTGGAGCAGATAACTAAAATTGCAAAACGAATAAAGGAAACCGAAGGCAAAATTATTGCAACCCGGGCAACTTCCGAGGTATATCAAGAGGTTAAAAAGATTATTCCGGAAGTAACTTACTTTAAAGAAGCTAGAATTATCGCAGTAGAAGAAAAGAAGAAAGTGTGTTCTAAATTTATTTTAGTGGTCAGCGGCGGCACTGCCGATATTCCCGTAGCCGAAGAAGCCGCAGTTATTGCTGAATTGATGGGTAACAGAGTGGAACATCTTTACGATGTTGGCGTAGCAGGCCTCCATCGACTTTTGTCTAATTCAAAAAAATTATTAGCTGCCAATGTTTTAATTGTGGTAGCGGGAATGGAGGGTGCTCTCCCTAGCGTAGTAGGAGGATTGGTAGACAAACCTATCATTGCCGTCCCCACTAGCGTAGGTTACGGGGCGAGTTTTAATGGGTTGTCTGCCCTATTAACCATGCTTAACAGTTGTGCCCCCGGTTTGGCAGTAGTAAATATAGACAACGGTTTTGGAGCCGGCTATATGGCCAGTTTAATTAATCAGTTAAATGAGGTGAAGGAATGAAGATTGCCTATTTTGATTGTTTTTCCGGCATCAGCGGGGATATGACAGTCGGTGCTCTGCTTGATGCGGGATTAAAGATAGAAATATTAGAAAAGGAATTAAAAAAATTAGGTCTTTCCGGTTATCAATTAGAGGTAAACAAAGTAGTAAAAAAGGGAATTTCTGCTACTCAATTTAAGGTAAAGATAGAAGAAGAAGGAGTGGAGAGAAGGTTTGAAGATATTTTAACCATTCTCGAGAAGAGTAAATTAGATGAAGAGATTAAAAAGGAAACCAAAAAGATATTTTTTAATATAGCTCAAGCTGAATCTAAGATTCATCAGAAAGATATAGATAAAATTCATTTTCACGAAATCGGAGGATTGGATAGTATTATTGATATTACTTCTGCAGTTATAGGAATGAAAGCTTTGGGAATAGAAGAAATATATTCTTCCGCCCTGCCTGTAGGGAAGGGTTTTGTTAAATGTGCTCATGGAGTTATCCCGGTTCCTGCCCCGGCCACTTTGGAGTTATTAAAAAATATCCCTACTTATAGCGGGGGGATTGAGAGTGAAATGATTACTCCGACGGGGGCAGCAATTATCGGTACCCTGGCTAAAAGTTTTGGAGAGAGACCTTTGATGAAAATAGAGAGGACAGGATATGGAGCCGGAGAGAAAGAATTTACAATTCCTAATCTTTTAAGAGTAAGTATAGGTGAGAAAATATTAAAGGATGAGAACCCAAAAGATGATTATGTTAGTGATGAAGCTATGTTGATTGAGACTAATATTGATGATATGAACCCGGAATTTTATGATTATATTATGGATAAATTATTTACTCAGGGAGCTTTAGACGTATTTTTGACTCCCATTCAAATGAAAAAGAACCGCCCTGCCCATATGCTCAGCATTATCGTTTACAAGCAAAATCTTAAAGAAATGCTGGAAGTATTATTTTCCGAATCTACTACTTTAGGGGTAAGGTTAAGAGAAATAAAAAGATTGAGATTGGATCAGCAGAATTTTATAGCTGAAACCAAGTATGGTAAAATTAAAATTAAAGTTGCTATGTTTAAAGGGGAAATTAAAAATATTGCGCCTGAATATGAAGATTGTAAGAAGATGGCCAAGCAGCACCAGGTTCCTCTTAAAGAAGTATACGATGAAGCTAAAAAGGTTGCATATAGCAAATTGGACAATTAGTTAATTTATGAGTTAAAAAACTTGAAGCATTTGGAGGAAGTATTTTGTCTAAAAATACAGAAAATAAAGACAAAGACATAAAGATTGTTGAGCTCTGTCGGGTTCCACATGAAGATGAGGCCCTTGCCATTGAGAGTTTACTGGCAAGCTGCAATATTAAATGTATCCTACAA
>DASRME010000100.1:0-6162 GCA_035648095.1 Atribacterota bacterium
GCATATCCCCCTCAAGGTATTTTTAAACTTATTCCTTTGTCCTTAAGAGTACCCCCTTGTAACTATGACGATTTTGTGGCAGTACTTTTAGCGGAAAAGTATTTTAAAAATAAAAAAGTTATTTAGTTAGATAGTTACCTGGTTAGAAAGTTATAGGATTATAATTAATTCATAAACTAACTAGATAACCAGTTAACTAGTTATCTAGTTTTACTCATGACATATCAATAATTACTGCATTTCGATGCAATACGAATAAATGGAGGAAAATAAAATTGACTCGAATAAAAGTTTTTACCAATATTTTAAAAGCTAATGATAGTATAGCCAAAAAAAATAGAGATATATTTAATAAAAATAAGGTTTATACTATTAATCTAATGAGTTCTCCCGGGTCTGGGAAGACCAGTCTTTTAGAAAGGACCATAGATTCACTGAAGAATGAATTAAAGATTGCAGTGATAGAGGGAGATCTTCAAACGACGAATGATGCTGATAGAATAGGGAAATATAATATTCCGGTGACTCAAATAAACACTGACGGAGCTTGCCATCTTGATGCAAATATGGTAGATGGTGTATTAGGTAATTATAATTTTAAAGAAATTGATCTTTTTGTCATTGAAAATTTAGGCAATTTAGTTTGCCCGGCAGGATTTGATCTGGGGGAAGATGATAGGGTAGTGATGGTGAGTATACCCGAAGGGGACGATAAGCCTATAAAATATCCGGTGATGTTTCGCAAAGCAAATGTGGTTTTAATAAATAAAATTGATTTATTAGCTTATACAAATTTTAATATGGATAAAGTAAAAAAAGATGCATTAAACATTAACTCCAACTTAGAGGTATTTGAAATTTCTTGTCAGACAGGAGAAGGTTTAGATAACTGGTTCAATTGGCTAAGAGAACAGGTAAGAAAAAAAAGAGATGAAGATTAGAAAAAACATAATTATCAAAGGCATTGTCCAGGGGGTCGGCTTCCGACCCTTTATTCATAAATTAGTACAAAATTACAATCTATCAGGTTGGGTAGTTAATTCAAATCAGGGTGTGGAAATAGAAGTTGAGGGAAAAATAGAAGAGATAAATAGTTTTCTTAGTGATATAAAAAAGAAACTTCCTCCTTTGGCCAGGATTGAAAAGATAGAAGTAAATGAACTTCCCTTAGTAGGATATAAGGGGTTTTCTATTAGGAAAAGTATCGTTAAAGAAGAAGATAGTTTTGTCTTAGTCTCTCCGGATATAAGTATATGTGAGGATTGTCTGCAAGAATTATTTGATCCTCATAATCGACGTTTCCATTATCCTTTTATAAATTGTACTAATTGTGGCCCCCGTTTTACCATTATTAAAGATATCCCCTATGATCGAAAAAAAACCACGATGAACAATTTTAAAATGTGCTCTTTGTGTCAGAGTGAGTATGACAGTATAGAAGATAGAAGATATCACGCACAACCTAATGCCTGTGCCGATTGTGGTCCGCAGGTCTCTCTTTATCAAAATAAAAGAAAATTAGAAAGCGTTGATCCTATAGAAAAAGCTGTTACCCTCTTAAAAGAGGGAAAAATTGGGGCAATTAAAGGATTGGGTGGTTTTCATTTGACCTGCGATGCAACCAATAATAAAGCAGTTGTAAGATTGCGACGGTTAAAAAAAAGAGAGGCAAAACCCTTTGCTATAATGTCTTTTAGTTTAGAAAAAATTAAACAATATTGTAAGATAGGGAAAAAAGAAGAAGAATGGTTGGTAAGTCGGGCACGGCCAATTGTCCTTTTGAAAAAGAGGGAGGATAGCTTAATCTCTCCATTGGTAGCCCCCCGTAATAGTTATTTGGGTGTAATGTTGCCCTATACCCCCCTTCATTATCTATTATTAAAAGATAATTTTATCGCTTTAATAATGACCAGTGGCAATATCACTGATCAGCCGATAATTGGTGATAATCTGGAAGCTTTTGAGAAGCTAGACGGGATAAGTGATTTTTTTCTTCTCTACAATAGAGATATATTTAACCGGTGTGATGATTCTGTAGTAAAAATTATAAATGAGGATAATGTATTTTTTCGAAGATCAAGAGGATATGTACCTTCCCCTATAATTCTTAATTTCAAGTTAAAGGAAGTATTGGCTTTGGGTGGGGAATTAAAAAATACCATTAGTTTTTCTAAAGAAAATTACATTTTTCTCAGTCCATATTTAGGGGATTTAAAGAGTGTAGAAACTTTAGGATTTTTTAAAGAGTCTATAGCAAGTTTTAAAAAAATGTTTAGAATAAAACCTGAAATTATTGCCTGCGATCTTCATCCCGATTACCTCTCTACCCGATATGCAGAGGAAATGAAAGTTAAAAAAGGATTAAAAGTCGTCAAAGTTCAGCATCATCACGCTCATATAGTCAGCTGTATGGCTGAAAACAATATCAATGAAAAAGTGATTGGAGTAGCTTATGATGGAACGGGTTACGGAGATGATGCTAATATATGGGGAGGAGAATTTTTACTGTGTGATTTTAAAAAATATTCTCGGGTAGGCCATTTAAAATATTATCCTTTGCCCGGGGGAGATAAAGCCATCGCAGAGCCTTGGAGGATGGCATATAGTTATTTATTTTCTATCTATGGCCCAAAGGCTAAAACACTCGATATAGATTTTATCCGTAGAATGGATGGTAACTGCTTATCAATTATGGAGAAAATGATAGATAAAAATATAAATTCTCCCCTTACTTCCAGTTGCGGACGTCTTTTTGATGCAATATCTTCGTTAATTGGAATAAGAGATGAGATAAATTATGAGGGACAGGCAGCAATGGAATTAGAATCGTTTTGTGCCTCCGGAATAAAGGAGAGATATAAATTTAGTCTCTACAAAGAAGGAGAGAAATTTATTGTTGACCCTCAAGAAATTTTTATTAACATAATTGAAGACCTTAAAAGGGAGATCGGTAAAGATATAATAGCTGCTAAATTTCATAATACTGTTGCAGAGTTTACACTCAATTTATGTGGTAAAATAAGAGGAGATACCGGGATTAATAAAATTGCTTTAAGCGGAGGAGTATTTCAAAATAAATATTTAACCGAAAAAGTTGTATCTTTATTGGAAGATAAGGGATTTAAAGTATTTATCCATAGAAAAGTGCCTACTAATGATGGTGGGATATCTCTAGGACAGGCAGTTGTAGCAGGAAGCGAAGAATCAGTATTTAGTATTTAGTATTTAGTATATAGTATATAGTGAATGCTAAATAAAAACAAAAACCACATAATATTGTTTAAATTAATAAAAAGTTTTTATAAAGTATTTTAACTAACGACTATTCACTAACGACTAATTTAATCGGAGAATTGGGTAATCGCTTAATTAATTTTTGGCTCACATTTATAGGAGGAAGAAAATGTGTTTGGCAATACCAGGAAAAGTTAAAAAAATATTTGATGATCATACCGCCGAAATAGAAATCGGTGGAATTGTTAAGAATGTAAGTTTAGATCTAATTCCTCAAGTTGTCGTAGGTAATTACGTGCTTTTGCATGCTGGTTTTGCCATCCAGGTGATTGATCAGGAAAAAGCCTTAGAAATATTTAGGGCTTGGGAAGGGAAGGTAGATTGAGATATATTGATGAATATAGAAATAAAGAAATAGCCCAGAAAATTCTCCGTCAAATTAAAACTGTTTCTAAAAGAAAGATTAGTTTAATGGAAGTTTGCGGAACTCACACTGTAGCTATATTTAGAAATGGCATCAGAAAAATGTTACCATCAAATATTAATCTTATCTCAGGACCGGGTTGTCCGGTATGTGTTACCCCAATTTCATATATCGATGAAATTATTGCCCTTTCTAGAGGAGAAAATTTTATTATCACTACTTTTGGAGATATGATGAGGGTTCCGGGTTCTACCTCTACCTTAGAAAAAGAAAAGGCTGATGGAGCAGATATCAGGATTGTGTACTCTACTTTAGATGCCTTAAAGATCGCTCAGGATAATTCTTTTAAAGAAGTTGTATTTATGGGGGTGGGGTTCGAGACGACTTCTCCTACTATAGCCAGCGCTATATTAAAAGCTAAAAAAGAAAAGGTTAATAATTTTTCTGTTTTGAGTGTTGCAAAGATTATGCCTCCTGTAATGAAAGCTTTATTAGAAGGAAAAGAAGTAAACATTGATGGTTTTATCTGCCCGGGGCATGTCAGTGTAATTATTGGGAGTCAACCTTATATATTTATCACTACTCAATATAAAATCCCCTGTGTTATCTGCGGATTCGAACCCCTGGATATCTTACATAGCATCTATATGCTGGTCAAACAGATTGAAGATGAAAGGGCAGAGGTAGAAATACAATACGAACGAGCAGTTAAGCCTGAAGGGAACAAGATAGCCTTGGATAAAATTAATGAGGTGTTTAAGGTGGTTGATTCCGATTGGAGGGGAATAGGCAATATCTTTCTTAGCGGTTTAGAAATAAAAGATAAATATGGGCAATATAATGCTAGAAAATTCGAAGTAGAAATAGAAGAAACTAAAGAGCCTAAAGGGTGCCGTTGTGGAGATATACTAAGGGGAGTGATAATTCCACCAGAGTGTTCTCTTTTTAGGAAAGTTTGCACTCCCGAAAACCCACAAGGGGCATGTATGGTTTCTACCGAAGGCACTTGTGCCGCTTATTATAAATACAATTTAGTAGGGGCAGACCTTGTGTCTGCCCGAAAAAGTTAGGAGATCTTATCTATGGAGACTAAAAATAAAAAATATAATCGTCGATCTTATCCGTCTTCAAAGATATGATTACTCCCTTCCTGGAGCATATTTTATCACCGTATGTACTCATAAGCAGAAAATGTTTTTAGAAATTAAAGACGTTCAGATGATGATTCGATCTGTTTGGAGTAGCTTGCCCGATAGATTTTTTTATCTGAAATTAGGTGAATTTGTAATAATACCAAATCACATACATGCAATTTTGTGCATAAATATAGTAGGGGCAGACCTTGTGTCTACCCGTAATAAGGCAGACACAAGGTCTGCCCGTAACAAGACGACACTCATGTCTGCTCCAACAATTAGTCGTGTTGTTCAAACATTTAAATCTATTACAACTTATAAATATATTTCAGGAGTAGAAGAAAATAATTGGCCATTATTTGATAAACGTTTATGGCAGCGTAATTATTATGATCATATAATACGTAGCGAGAAGTCATTAAACTATATAAGAGAATATATTATTAATAATCCTATTCGATGGGAGTTTGACAAGGAAAATTCTCAAGGCAAAATGGATGAGAAAGAAGAGAATTTTTGGAAAGAGATAAATTCTTAGCAATGGAGTGGGGAATTTATAATTAGCACAAATCAAGGGCAGACACAAGAGCTGCCCCTACAAAAGATTAGAGTAAATTTAACTAATAAAAAGTAAGAAGAAATAAGTGGAAACAACTGAAGAAGGAAGGAAAAATTAATCGTGAAAGAAGATAAGATATTGCTTAGCCACGGTAGCGGAGGGAAATTATCTTTCAATCTAATAAAAAAATTGGTTTTGCCTAATTTTAATAATCCTTATTTGAAAAGACTTGATGATGGTGCAATATTAGATATCGAAGGATTAAAATTAGCTTATACCACCGATTCTTATACGGTAGACCCTTTATTTTTTAAAGGAGGGAATATTGGAGAGCTGGCAGTTTATGGTACAGTTAATGATTTGGCTATGTGTGGAGCAACTCCACTATATCTAAGTTGTTCCTTTATTATTGAAGAAGGATTTTCTTTAAACTTATTAGAAAAAATTGTTTTAAGTATGAAGGCGGCTTCGGCTATTGCTAAGGTGGATATTGTTACCGGGGATACTAAAGTGGTAAACAAAGGGGCAGCAGATAAAATATTTATCAATACCTCGGGTGTGGGAATAGTGAAAGAAGGAGTAAATATTTCCGGAAGCAATGCTAAAGTCGGAGATGTAGTTATGATAAATGGTCCAATAGGTAGCCATGGGATTGCGGTTTTATCGGAAAGAGAAGGCTTGAAATTCGAAACAGAGATAAAAAGTGATACTGCTCCTCTTTCTTCTTTGGTGGCAGATGTACTGGAAGTTAGTAAAGATATCCATGTTCTAAGAGATCCTACGCGAGGAGGTTTGGCTACCACTCTCAA
>DASRME010000101.1:0-2436 GCA_035648095.1 Atribacterota bacterium
TTCCATAGTAGACAAAAAAGATACGGTTACTTTAAAAAAAATAAAGGGAAAGATTGAGTTTAAAAGCGTTGCTTTTAAGTATAGCGAAAATAAATTTGTTTTATCTAATATAAATCTTACCATAATGCCGGGAGAGACAATGGCATTAGTAGGTCCATCTGGTGGTGGGAAAACGACACTTTGCCAGTTAATTCCCAGATTTTATGAAGTGAACAGTGGTGAAATATTAGTTGATGGTATTAATATAAAAGATATAAAAATAAAATCCCTTAGAGAAAATATTGGTTTGGTTCAGCAGGATATATTTTTGTTTACCGGTTCAATAAAGGAGAATATATTATATGGAAAACCTAACTCAGGAGATGCAGAAGTAGTAAAAGCAGCTAAAAATGCCAATATTCATGATTTTATTATGAGTTTACCCGAAGAATATGATAGCTATATAGGAGAAAAAGGGATAAAACTTTCAGGAGGCCAAAAACAGAGGATATCTCTCGCCAGAGCATTTTTAAAAAATCCTGCTATCCTCATACTTGATGAAGCTACCTCAGCTTTAGACAGTGAAGCTGAAATTGTCATACAACAGGCCTTGAAAAAATTAACTGCCGGCAGAACAGTGCTGGTAATTGCCCATAGGCTATCTACTATTAAAAATGCTAATCAGATTGTAGTTTTAACTGATCAAGGAATTAAAGAAAAGGGTAATCATGATGAGCTTATTGCTAAGGGTGGATTGTATACTAAACTTTACAATGCTCAATTCAGAGGTTTCATACCGGATGAAATAGAATGACAAATTTTCTTTCTGAATCTTTTCTTTATCTTTACGCAATACGCGATACTCGATTCGCAATACGAATATAACATGGTTGTGTTTTAACGAGCTTTTATTATATACTTAATTGTAATAAAGTATTAAATCAGGAAATTTTTTATAAGCTAAATCTTAATAAATTTATTTGAGGAAAAAAATGGTTCATCATTCTGATAATCATGATAATATTTTAAAAAAAATAGAAGAATTAAGAGAAAAGATTAGGAATCATAATTATTGCTATTATATTTTGGATGATCCAACTGTTTCAGATGCCGAATACGACCAATTAATGAAAGAATTAGCAGATTGGGAAACGAAATATCCTCAGTATATTAATCCTTCTTCTCCCACTCAGAGAGTGGGTATAGAACCAGTTTCGAAATTTGCCACAGTAAAGCATATTGTTCCTATGCTAAGTCTGGCGAATGCTTTTTCAAAAGAAGAATTACGAGCTTTTGACCAAAGGGTAAAAAAACAAATTCCTGAAGAGAAATTAGAATATGCAGTAGAGTTAAAGATTGATGGACTAGCCGTTGCCTTAGTTTACGAAAACGGTATCTTCGTAAGAGGAGTAACCCGCGGAGATGGGATAACCGGAGAAGAGGTTACCTCCAATCTCAGGACTGTAAAAACTATTCCCTTAAAATTAGTGGGGGAAAATATACCTCCTCATATCGAGGTCTACGGGGAAATTTATATGAAGAAGAGTGATTTTAAAAAGTTAAACAGAGAGAGAATAAAGAGCGGAGAGAGTCTATTTGCTAATCCTCGAAATGCTGCAGCCGGTTCAGTTAGGCAGCTTGACCCTCGAATTACCGCTCAAAGACATTTAGATACTTTTATTTACAGGGCAACTGTTTCTGGGGGAAATAAATTCAATACCCATATGGAAGTTTTGAATTATTTAAAAAAAATTGGATTTAAAGTAAACCCCTATATCAAACTCTATCAAGATATAGAAGAAACTTTAATTTACTGCCTACAATGGATAGAAAAGAAAGAAGAATTGGATTACGAGATTGATGGAATGGTGATCAAGGTTAATTCCTTGAGGATGAGAGAAGAATTGGGATCAACCACTCGAAGTCCCCGTTGGGCTATTGCTTATAAGTTTCCTGCCCAACAATTGAACACGAAAATTAAAGACATTATTGTTCAGGTAGGAAGAACAGGGACATTAACCCCGGTGGCCGTACTGGAACCGGTTAGGATATCCGGCTCTGTGGTGCAGAGAGCTACTCTGCATAATGAAGATGAAATTAAAAGAAAAGATATTCGAATTGGAGATATTGTTTTAATCCAAAAAGCCGGAGAAGTTATTCCGGAAGTAGTCAAAGTAATAAAAGAGAAGAGAACAGGCAAGGAGAGGGAATTTATTATGCCCACTCAATGTCCAGTATGTGGGGCAAAGGTATTCAGACCGGAAGGCGAAGTGGCCTCTCGATGTAATAGCCTTACCTGCCCAGCCCAAATAAAGGAAAGAATCAGACATTTTGCTTCTCGAGATGCTATGGATATTAAAGGGTTAGGCCCCGCTATAATTAATCAATTAGTAGAAGAAGATGTCATTAAAGATATTTCGGATTTATATTTTTTAAAAAGAGAAGATTTAATATCTC
>DASRME010000102.1:0-14161 GCA_035648095.1 Atribacterota bacterium
ATATTATACTCCCAGGTAGTAGGTGTTTCATCTATTTGATTTTTAGAATCCTTTTTTTTATAAATTATTATTTTATTATAAATCTTACTAACTCTTACATCATCTGGAAGATAAATTTCTTTTTCTCCCAATTGATATTCAGTGAGTTTTAATATTTCATCATTATGTTTAAAACTTATACAATAAAGATCCCCCTTTATCACTTCAATAGATTTTCTAATGATCCTCCTCTTTAAAGCCGGGTGAAGAGAGGAAAATTTTTTTAAATCAATAACTACTGTCTCGGGATTTTCTCGTTTTGCAACTTTTTTAAAAAACAATTCTGTTTCTTGGTTTAAATATGCCGAAGCTTCACTGACTATATTTCGTAGGCGTAGAGTGATACCTTTTATATTTTTATTGTAATCTTTGGAAAGTAGAGGTAGGAGTTCTAATCTAATTTTATTTCGAAAATACACAACTTCTTTATTACTCGAATCTATCCGATATCCTATTTTATGATCTTGACAATATTCTTCAATCTCTTCTCTGCTACACTCTATTAAGGGTCTGATTATTTTGCCTCGCACCGGAGGAATTCCCATTAAACCCTCTAATCCACTTCCTCTTAAAAATCTCATCAAAACAGTTTCTACCTGATCATCGGCATTATGGCCCAGAGCAATCTTATTTGCTTGAATCTTTTTGGCAGTTTCATAATAAAATTTATATCTATACTCACGAGCAGCTTCTTCCAGGGATAAATGCTCTTTCTGAACAATTTCTGTTAAATTACAGCTTTTAACTTCACAAAGCAGATCTAACTCCTGAGCTAAATTTTTAACAAAATTTACATCTTTATCCGATTCTTCTCCTCTAAGCATATGATCAAGATGGGCAATAAAGAAGGATAGATTATATTTTTTTTTAAAAGACAATAAAACATTTAGAAGGGTTACTGAGTCAGGACCTCCTGATAGCCCTATTAAGATTCTATCGTTGAAAGAGAGCATATCAAACTTCTCTATAGTTTGAAGAATCTTCTCTTCTAACATTTTTTATCCTTTTGCAATTAAAGGCCTTTCAATTAGAAAGGCCTTTAATTTTTTTATAAATATTTTTGGTGGCGGTGCTGAGATTCGAACTCAGGACCCTGCGGGTATGAACCGCATGCTCTAGCCATCTGAGCTACACCGCCTTAGATTAGTGGTTAGTGAATAAACCTAGTGTGGAGCGCATAGCGTTTAGCGGATAGTTAACAGGCGCGATAGGAAATTCCTATACGATAAATTCACTATTCTATTTTTAATATATTAACAAAAAACCCCTATCATTTGAATAAGAGGTTTTTAAAAAATGGTTGCGGGGGGCGGATTCGAACCACCGACCTTCAGGTTATGAGCCTGACGAGCTACCTGACTGCTCCACCCCGCGCCGTATTTTAATATCTGTATAATATTTAATTTAATTTTGTCAAATAATTTTAACACTGTTTTTTAGTTAAGTCAATTTATGGTGCCGGAGGCCGGAATCGAACCGGCACGAACCTTACAGCTCGCAGGATTTTAAGTCCTGTGCGTCTACCTATTCCGCCACTCCGGCAGACTGCAATCCATTATATGATAAATCTTTTAAATCGTCAATAGCTTATAAACAATTACAGATAATTATGTTTATAAATTTTTAATCAGTTAATTAGAAGTATTTAAATCAATCGGTTCATTATATTGGTTAGTTAGTTAGTTAAAATTAAATCTTCAACCAACTAACCAACTTACTATTTCTTATTCTTTGCGAGGTACGATTCACGAGATACTAGAAACGAATTTTATTTTTCAATACCTTTAATCAATATTTCATCAGGTTTAGTAAGACCTAATTCTTCTCGGGCAATTTTTTCTACAGACTTATCAGAGTTTAATGATTCCACCTCTTCTGATAAATTATTATTTTTCATTTTTAATTCTTCTATCTCTGCTTCTAATCTTTTAATATCTTCTCTTAATTGTAATGTCCGGGCATATTTATCCGAAAATAAAAAAACTATATACAATATTAAAAGTAAAATTATAGCCCAAACTATTTTCGAATGAAATATTGACCTAATTGATATCATTTTATTTTATATTAAATACTGCCTTTCCGCGGTAAATTGATGACTCTCCTAATTGTTCTTCAATACGTAGTAATTGATTGTATTTGGCAATTCGGTCAGTTCTACAAAGAGAACCAGCTTTAATCTGTCCAATATTAGTTGCTACAGCTAAATCCGCAATAGTCGTATCTTCCGTTTCTCCGGAACGATGAGAAATGACCGCAGTAAAGCCCGCTCTTTTTGCTGTTTCAATAGTATCTAAAGTCTCAGTCAGGGTTCCAATCTGATTTAATTTTATTAAAATTGAATTGGAGGCTTTTAATTCAATCCCTCGGCTAAGTCTCTTTTTATCGGTAACATAAAGGTCGTCTCCCACGATTTGTACTTTATGACCTATTTTCTGAGTAAGTTTTTGCCATCCTTCCCAATCATCTTCTGCAAGACCGTCTTCTATTGAAATAATAGGATATTTATTTACTAACTCAACATAATAATCTATCATTTCATCGGAAGTTCTGACCGTCCCTTCTCGAGATAATACATATTTCCCATCTTGATATAATTCTGAAGCTGCAGGGTCTAAAGCTATGAAAACATCCTTGCCTGGCTCGTAGCCTGCTTTTTTAATTGCCTCTACTATTAATTGGATTGCCTCTTCGCTGGATTTTAAATTTGGAGCAAATCCACCTTCATCCCCTACTGCCACATTATATCCTTTTCCTTTTAATACTTTTTTCAAAGTATGAAAAGTTTCCGCTCCCATCCGAAGACTTTCTCTAAAATTAGCCCCACCGGCTGGGACAATCATAAATTCCTGTAAGTCTACTCCGCTATCTGCATGTTTACCTCCGTTTAATATGTTCATCATGGGGACAGGAAGTTCTTTAGCGTTAACGCCTCCAATATAGTAATATAAGGGCAATCCAAAAAAATCAGCTGCTGCTTTTACTGTAGCTAAAGATACCCCCAAAATAGCATTAGCTCCTAAACGGCTTTTATTGGAAGTACCATCAAGTTCAATTAGCAGTTTATCAATCAATAATTGATCTGTTGCATCATATCCCATAATTTTAGGGGCAATAATTTCATTCACATTCTCGACCGCTTTAAGAACACCTTTACCTAGATATCTCTTTGGGTCATTATCTCTTAATTCAATAGCCTCATGTACTCCGGTACTAGCACCAGAGGGAACTTGAGCTACACCTATAACTCCACTCTCCAATTCTACTTCCACTTCCACGGTGGGATTTCCTCTTGAATCTAAAATTTCTCTCGCATACACATCAAATATTTCACTCATCTTATTTTTCTCCCCTCTCTCTTTATTTTAAATAAATTTATACCATGGTAATACGTTAGATTAATTAAAATATAATTTTTATCAACTAAAAAATTCAAATAAAAAACTACCTAGGCTAAAATATATTAATAAACTGCCTACGTCTACTATCGTGGTGATAAAAGGACCAGCAGAAATTGCCGGATCAACCTTAATCTTGGTAAAAATTAAAGGCAATAGGGTACCAATCGTAGCTGCTGTTATCATAGTTAAACATAATGATAGTCCAATTACCAGTCCCAATACGTAATTATCCTGCCAAATAAAAGCTACTAAAGCTATAAGTATTCCAACGATTATTCCTATTAAAGAACCGACCTTGGCTTCGGTCCAAATATTATACCATATTTCATTTATTTTAAGCTGGCCAGTAGCCAAACCACGAACTGTAATGGTTGAAGATTGAGCGCCTACATTACCACCCATAGCCATAATTACCGGAATAAAAAAAGCCATCGCCATTACAGTTTGTAAGATATCAGAATGAAACTTTATTACTAAACCGGAAAGTACTTCTCCCGCCATACAGACAAACAACCAGGGAAGTCGCGCCTTCGCTCTGGTTGAGGGGCTTGCTTTTATAAGCTTATCTTCATATACCTCGGATGAACCAACCATCGTATGCATATCCTCGGTAACCTCTTCTTCTAATACATCGATAATATCATCAACAGTAATAATACCTAATAAAGTTCCCTTCCTACTTATAACTGGTATAGCTAAAAAATCGTAATCAGCAATTATTCTGGCTGCTGTTTCCTGGTCATCAGTATCTAAAACGCTGACCACATCTTCTTCCATAAATTTTGATATTTTTCCTTTAGGATCAGCCATAATTAGATCTCGTAAAGAAATAACTCCAATTAGTTTTTCTCTTTTATCAACAATATAAACATAATAAATTATCTCAGCTTCCGGACTAAGTTCTCTAATCTTGTTTATTGCTTCCTCAGCAGTAAGATATTCAGGAAGAGCAACAAACTCATTGTTCATTATGCTTCCAGCAGTATTCTCTTCATATTTTAATAATTCTTCTATTCCTTCAGCTTCTTCCTTGGGCATTAAATCCAATAATTCACGGGAATCTTGGGGAGCTATTTCCCCTAAAAAATCTGCTGCTTCATCAGTATCCATTTCTTCTAAAATATCAGAAGCCTTCTCCTTACCCAGAGCTTCCATAATATTAGATTGTAATTCAGCATTCAATTCTGAAAGTAGCTCAGCAATTTTTTCATCATCTTTAATTAATTTAAATATTTCAATCGTTTGTTCTAATGGTAAATAGTCGGTTACCTCAACAAACTTTGTAGGATAGAGGTCGCCAATAATTTCTTTTACTTCCTGGACTTTTTTCTCTTCCAATAGTCTTATGATTTTTTCTGATAATTCTTTCATTTTTTCTTCCGTTTTTCTAAACCTATTTTTCTTGATTCTTACAAGATAAATCAGATCTTTACTTCATGTTCTTAAACTTTATCTTTTTTCTCTTTACTATATACTACATGCAATATACTTTATCTTAATTTAAATTCTAGCCATCAATCTTCTTCCTTTTTAATTTCCTTTAAAATCTCATACAAAGTAATGGCTTGTTTTGTCTGAATATTCTTTAAAGGAACATCTAAAACCTTTACCTGAATAATTTTGGTCGTCAGATTAATTTTAATTTCGTCAGCAATTTTAATTTCATCCCCTGCTTTGGCAATTCGATTATTAATCTTAATACATTTGGCCAGACAGGCTTTTTTTGCTTCTGTTCTTCTTTTTATTAATCTACTTACTTTTAAAAATTTATCTAATCTCATATTTATCAATTAGCCAATTAGCCAATTCTCCAATTTACCGATTAGTTTAGTCATTAGTATAAATTTAGGTTTCCAGTTATCGATTTACGGCTTAAAAAGATACAAGATATAAAACTGGTTTTTAGATAAAGAAAATACGCTATTTTTCACTATATACAGCTTCATTCTATTGATTTCAACTGCGGGAAGAGGATGACTTCTTTAATTGAATCAGAATCAGTAAGTAACATGATTAATCTATCAACACCTATCCCCAAACCACCAGTAGGAGGCATACCATATTCTAAAGCTTCAATATAATCTTCGTCCATAAAATGACCTTCCATATCTCCTGCCTTTCTTTTGGCAACCTGTTCTTCAAATCGGCGTTTCTGTTCTGACGGGTCATTCAATTCGGTAAATGCATTGGCTAATTCCATTGAACTGACAAACAGCTCAAAACGCTCCACTAATTCCGGGTTGTCTTTCTTCTGTTTTGATAAGGGGGAAATTTCGAGAGGATAGTCAATAACAAAAGTTGGTTGAATCAAGGTCGGCTCTATAATTTTTTCGAAAAGTTCATTGATAATTTCACCTCTATTTATGCTACCCTTTATATTCAAGTTATATTCTTTTACAACTTTACTAAAATCTTTTTGAGAAATCTTATCCACCTGAACGCCAACTGCATCTTCTATTGCCTTAAGCATACTTATTCTTTTCCAGGGAGGAGTAAAATCAATTTTATTTCCCCGGTATTCAATTGCCAAAGTGCCTGAAATTTCTTTAAGTATATACACGAACAATTCTTCGGTAATTTGCATCATACTATGGTAATCACCATATGCTTCATATAACTCCAACATAGTAAATTCAGGATTATGTTTGGTGGAGATACCTTCGTTCCTAAAATCACAACCTAACTCATATACTTTTTCTAAGCCTCCAACTATTAAACGTTTCAAATATAATTCTGTGGCAATTCTTAAATATAAATCCCTATGTAAAGTATTGTGATGAGTGATAAAGGGTCGTGCAGTAGCCCCACCGGGGATAGGCTGCATTATGGGAGTTTGGACTTCTAAAAAGCCTTTATCATCTAAAAAATTTCTTATGGATTGTACTACCTTGCTCCTTTTAATAAATATTTCTCTAACTGAAGGATTTACTATCAAGTCTAAATATCTTTTTCTATATCTTATCTCCACATCTTTTAGCCCGTGCCATTTTTCGGGTAAACTGCGCACAGACTTACATAGAAGAGTAAATTCTTCAACAAATACAGTAATTTCGCCAGTTTGAGTTCTAAAAATCAGACCTGAAAGTCCCAAAATATCCCCAACACCAATTTTACTAAAAAGTTTGAAAGCATCTGCTCCAACTTTATTTGATTTTATATAAATCTGGACTCTGCCACTTATATCCTCAATATCAGCAAATACAGCCTTTCCATGTGCTCTTAAAGCCATTAACCTGCCTGCTATACTAACTTTTTCTTTGCCACATTCGCCAATCTGCAAAACTTTATTTTTTTCTATTAAATCTTTTATTTTATAAGTCCTATTAAAGCTATGCCCAAAAGGATCAATACCTTCTCTTTTTAATTCTTCTATTTCTTCCCATTTGTTAGATATAATTTCAGTTGTATTTTTTTTAATTTCCACCCGATCCACCTCTTTTTGCCCTTATTACTAGTGTTACTAAATTTTTTATATAAAAAATATAATAATATGATACCAAAATTATTTTAATTTTGCTTTCTGATAAATCTTTTGGGGTAATATAAATTTTGGTTATATTTATAATTAACTTATTTTGATAAAAGGCTTAAAAATAAACAATGAACAAAGTATCGTTATATTTTAATATTTTAATAACTTTGTTCATTGTTACCATTAATAACTATTTAGATTGCTAGATTAATACATAAGCTACTTGATATCTAAAATTTTGTATTTAATATGCCCTGCTGGAACTCTAACTTCTACTAAACCACCTTTCTTTTTACCTAAAAGAGCCCTTCCGATAGGAGAAGAGATGGATATCTTTCCACAATCCGGTTCAGATTCCACATAATCTAAAATAGTATATGTACACTCTTTTTTACTTTTCATATCCTTGGTTAACACTTCTGACCCCAGTAATACACAATCCGGATTTTCTTCTTTATCTATCAATTCATAATTTTCAATAATTTTTTCCAAAGCTAAAATTCTTCCTTCTATAAAGGATTGCTCATTTTTAACTTCATTATATTCTGCATTCTCAGCAATCTCGCCAAAAGTTACAGCATTCCTAATTTTTTCAGCAATATCTTTTCTTTTTACACTTTTAAGATAGTAAAGTTCCTCCTGAACCTTTTTCAGGCCTTCTTCAGTTACCATTACCTTCCTATCAAGCATTGTAAATATTTCTCCTCACTAAGAATTGTTTTGTTTGAGTAGTGAATAAAAAGTATTGTGCTCCTAAAAATTAAATATAAATATAAGCACTATTATTTATCAGAAAAATAAATAGTGCTTATATTATATAATAATCTTTAATAGAGATTATAAGATATATATATTTTATTGTCAAATAAATTCATTATCAGGTGATCAATCCTAATTTTTTCCCGGCCCTTTCAAAGATGCCCAGAGCTTTATCAATATCCTCAGAGGTGTGAGTTGCCTGAATATGGGCTCTTAATCTATTAGTTCCTTTAGGGATTGCAGGGAAAAGTATGGGACAGATAAATATTCCTTCATCATTAACTATTTTACACAATTTTAAAGTTTCTTCCTCTTCACCGATTAATATGGGGACAATACTGGTAGTACTGTTCATGGTATTATAGCCCATAGCATTTAACCCATCTTTAAATTGTTTGATATTTTTCTGTAAATTTTTTACACGCTCAGGTTCTTCTTCAATAACCTCCAAACAAGCTATAGCAGTGGCAGCTGCTACCGGAGGAAGACTCGCTGAAAATATAAATGGTCTGGAATTATGCTTTAAATAATTGATTAAATCTTTATCGCCTGCCAAATAACCCCCAATACTGGGAATAGTTTTACTTAGTGTTCCCATGTGAATATCTACAACACCCTTAAGGCCAAAATGTTCTTCTATGCCATGACCGGTCTTCCCTAATACCCCTATAGAGTGAGCTTCATCTACCATTACTTTAGCATGATATTTTTTAGCTAGTCGAGATATCTCAGGCAAATTAGCTACATCTCCATCCATACTATATACCGCATCAACTATAATTAATTTATTAATATACTTTCCAGAGTTTACTAAAATTCTTTCCAGGCTTTCCATATCGTTATGCAGGTATGATCTATGAGTTGCCCCAGAAAGTATGCAACCATCAATAATACTAGCATGATCTAATTTATCAATTACAACCAAATCCCCTCTTTCGCAAAGGGTAGTTATGGCTGCCAAATTAGTTACATATCCACTGCTATAAGTAACCGCATCTTCTGCTCCTTTGAATTTTGCAATCATTGCTTCCAATTTTTCGTGTATCTTTGTAGTACCAGCCAACAACCTAACTCCTGCAGCACCGGTCCCATATTTTTCAATGGCATCAATGGCCGCTTTTTTTATTTTGGGATGAGTAATCAATCCTAAATAATTATAAGAAGCAAACATTATCATCTCTCTGCCATCAATAGTAACTCTGGATCCGGATGCTCCATCTATACTTTTTAAGTAAAAATATCGTTTTTCATCTTTCATCTTTTTTATTCTTTGATTAAGTTCATTTATTTTTTCTTCTAATGGAATTACCATTTCTTTCCCTCCTTTTTAGTATTAAGTTTTTACTTAATTTAACTTCTCTATCCTTGGCTTAAAGCCAGTTTTTTCTATTAATTTTAAATAATCTTCCGGTTGTAATTCTTCCGGAGATTTTCCGGAGATAGCTACCAAAGTAGCTTGGAATACATTGGTTCCGAAAGATCTTCCCTCGAATTCTGGAGTCGTAGTAATTAAATAACTCACCCCTCTATTTTTAAGATCCTGCACATTGGAACTGGTAACAGTATTGGTTATAACAATCTTCCCTTCCATATCCTTGGGCATATATTGACTTATACCCAAATAATCGCCGGCAATTATATCAGCATCTTGAAAATATTTAATATACTTTAGATTGGATTTTTCCTGTTTTTCACCTGTTGGATATAAATATTTAATGGGTACATATACAAGTATCGGTAATAATACTCTGGCAACTTTGAAGATAGTGTTAAAAGAATGCATAGGAATAGGGATATTTAAACAAAAAATTAAATCACCAAAAGTCATCTCGCACCCTGCCTCTATTAATCCCTCGGCCATTCCAAACCTGTCCACGGTAATTGTAACTAAAGCTTTTTTTCCTTTCAAGACGATATCAGTTTGGTTTTCAATATACTTTACAACACTTTTTTCCAATACATGTTTAATACCGGTACCATCAACGATAGGTGTTTTTTTAATAACATTGATAATTCTTTCGGATTCTTTTATAGTATATCTTTTCCCATGAGGTCCTGAATACAAATATAGATCTGTCCCTCCTAAACTGAAGATATCAACCTTTCCATCATTCTCCTGGAATATTTGCATCATCTTTTTTGTATCGCCATTAGTCCCTCTTCTTTCGATTTCAACTTTCTCCCCCAAAATTTCGACCACGACTTTATGATCTCTCGTGGAAGAACCCAAACTAACACCCAAAACTTTTTTCATTCTTAAGTCACCTCTTCTTTAGAATTTAAATTAATTTTTAACCTGTTTTACTATTTCTATTATCCTTTCAGGATTAACATATTTGCTTTCTTTAATAGGCGAATGACCGATAATCATACCAATAACCTGAACACTGAATATTTTTTCTACTAAAGGTACTCTCATATCTGAACCCATAAAAATAATCAAGTCAAAATCTGCTAAACTGACGATTATTTCCATAATCTCATTAAATAATTCTTTTTTCCCCTTTTTCTCTATAAACTCAAAGCGCTCTTCTTGAGTTAAAAGCAAGATATATTCAATCCCCAACTTTTCTGCTAAAAGAGTTATCTCTTCTTTGTTCTTGATAGGAAAACCGATTAAGGCAATCTTCTTACCTTTCCTTATTTCTCCTAAACTTTCTAACCTGGAGACAAAGGTTCTTTCCACTCCTAACTTACGAGCAACTCCTTCCTGAGTTACTCCTTTAGTTCTTAATTCTAAAATCTTATTAATTTCCCTATTTAATTTTTCTTTTGATATTACTTTTTCTCCAATTCGAATAAACTGCATCCTCATAATCTCCTGTATACATTTTTGTATACATGCAGTATAACACAACTTTTTTTCGTTATCAACTTTTTTTTGGAAAATAAATGAATGAATTTACTATATTACCGTTCTTGGTTTTTTTGCTGCGAAAGTACTTATTGTGGATCAAAAAAGAGAATTAAAAAGAGCAGGATATTAAAAAATTTAGGGTTTCATATTTTTTTTATCCTTCTATTATTCCACCTCCTACAACTACATCTCCTTGATAAAATACTGCTGATTGTCCTGGAGTAACCGCTCTTTGGGGCTTTTCAAAAACGATTAATAGCTTATCTTTGCTGTAAGGAGAGATATTCGCCGGAGATTTTTCACTATTGTATCTTATCTTTACCTCTGTCTTCATAGAATATGAAATTTTATCGCCAGAAACAAAACTTAAATCTTTTACTAATAATTTATCCTGATAGAGATCTTTATCATCACTCAAAATAATCACATTCTTATGAGAATTTATTTTAGTTACATACATACGCTTATTCAGAGATACTCCCAACCCCTTTCTCTGACCAATAGTATAAAAGGGAATACCTTGATGCTCTCCTAAAATCTTTCCTTCTTTATCTTTAAACTTACCAGGATTGATAGTTTCTGAAATATTCTGAATCAAAAACTTTCTATAATTATCATCCTGAATAAAACAAATTTCCTGACTTTCTTCTTTTTTATAATTTTTTAATCCATATTTTTTAGCCAATTCTCTGGTTTGGTTTTTCTTAAATTTGCCTAAGGGAAACAAAACGTAAGGTAAAATATTCTGGTTTAACCTATAAAGAAAATAAGATTGATCTTTGCTTTCATCTAACCCTCTCTTAAGTAAGAACTTCTTACTCTTCTGGTTATATTCATTAATGGCATAATGACCGGTGGCAAGATAATCCGCACCTAAAGATTTTGCTTTCTCCAATAATAATCCAAATTTTATTTTCAAATTACAGATAACGCAAGGGTTAGGGGTTCGGCCTGCAAGGTATTCATTGCAGAAATATTCTATAACTATGCTTTTAAATTCTTTGGAAAAATCCAGAACATACCAGGGAATTTTTAGATCTTGAGCAGCCTGTTCCGCTGATTCTAAACTTTCGTTACCATCATGGTGGTGGATAGTGATGCCAAGAACATCATAACCTCCTTCTTTTAGTAGCGCAGCGGCTGATGAACTGTCCACACCTCCGCTCATTGCTACTACTACTTTCTTTTTTATATTTTTAATCATCATAGCTTATTCTCTTTTTCCATTTCTTAACTTTATATTCTTAAGCTTTCTAATTCATCTTCTATTAATGGTTTAACCTTTCTACTTTTTATAATTCCTTTAAGTTCTCTATAATAATCGATAGAAACTTCTTCGTTTTCTTCTTCGTCTCTATCACAATATCTGGCTATAATCTGACAGGATTTATTAATAAGTTCGTTAGCTACATTAGCCCCTTTTTTTAACAAAGAAACCGGGCCTTTTAAATTTTTTGCTTTAAAAAGAAAATCTCCTTCTTGAAAATATTCTTTTATCTTCTCGTTCTCCTCTTTATTTCTTCCCACCACTAACTTAATATCCCTGCTTAATCGGAAGTGTCGACCTAATTTTAACAGCCCTATTTCTTCTAAAGAAAAACTTTCCTGATTAAATAAATCTCCTAATCTTTTAGCAAAAGCTGGCTCAGTTAATTTGCAACCTCCGGCTGGTGAAGGATAATTCTCTATTCCCATTTTAGCAGCTAACTCTATCTGTCTTTTTCTCGAGCGGCCAGAAATATCCAATAATTTATTTCTGTTCACCAACCCCTTTTTTTCGGGAATAGTCTCCGCCAGTAATAAGGCGGATAATGGACGAAGGATCCTACCTTTAAATTCTGATTCTTTTTCAATTATACTTAAACTGTTTCTGTTCTGAGACATCGGCCTTTCCCCTAAAACTTCACCACTCAAAATAAAAGAGGCTCCTATATTGGTCATATATTCACCCGCTTTTTTGAACATAAGGGTATGGCAGTCTATACAAGGATTCATATTCTTCCCTAACCCATGCTTAGGATTTCTTAAAATCTCCAGTAATTCCTGGGTTATGTCTATAATTTCTAATTCCATATCTAAACCTTTTGCTGCTAAACAGGTCTTATCTAAACCAAAAAAAGGAGTTCTGAAGTTAACCCCTTTTACTTCTATCCCTTGTCCCTGAATAAGTTTTACTGCTAAAATACTATCCAGGCCACCAGAAAACAGAGCAACTGCTTTTATCTTATTTTTCATCTTTTTGCCCTTTTTCTATTTTTTGAGCCATTTTACACAAATCTTTCAAAGAAGTAGCATCTAAAGTTTGATTTATCCTTTGGGTCACTGCATCTAACAATACCTTGATGGCACAATCTTCTATTTTTTTACATTTTCTTGAGCTATTCTTATTAATTTTTTTGGTAGTTGAAATACAATCAACTAAAACGATAGGTCCCTCAACTGCTCTAATTATGTCACCGGCAGTAATCTTCTCAGCTTCTTTGGCCAACAAATAACCTCCGCCTGCTCCCCTGGTACTTTTTACAAAATTAGCCTTCTTTAATTTATTAAACAACTGTTCTAAATATTGTAAAGAGATCTCTTGTCTTAGAGAAATATCTCTTAAAGAAATTGGTTTTAAATTATTGCATTGAATCTGGGCTAAATCTATCATAGCCCTAAGCGCATATCTTCCTCGAGTAGATAATTTCATTTTTCTTACTCCTTAATTTATTTGACTTTACTAAAAAATTATATTATTTATGACAATTTTTGTCAACTTTATTCTTAATAAAATTTGTACCAAGTGTTACATGTCGTGTATCGCGTTAAGAAAAGAAAGAAAATAAATTAAAGAAAAGCAGTACATCTCTATATCTTTTCAGTTAATTGTATTTTTTGATTAACCAGGTACGTGGCACAGAAAATCATATCTTTTCTGATTTAGTTTTAAAAAATATAAATAGTGCTTCATAATATTTTTATATAAAATACAGTAATACTTTTAGAAAAAATAAAGAGGGGATACAAAATGGGGCAAAGATGGCGGAAAGAAGAAATAGTGTATCAATTAGTCGATAGTGAACAGTGGTTAGTCGTCAGTATATCGTATCGAGTATTGCGTTAAAACCATCATTTAAAACTTAAAATCTTTTCATATAAAGTATTATTTTTAAGCAGAGATCGGATGATTTATCCGACCCGTTCTCGTTGCGGGTTCAATAAATCGAGCCCCTAAAATAAAAGAAAATTCCTATACAATCAACTTACACTAATTGTTAAAACAAAAAAGGAACAGATTTTATTTTGAATCTGCTCCTTTTTTGTTTATATTTTTTATTTTCCTTTTCTTTTTTTAATCACAAGTTATGGCTTCTACCGGACAACCATCGGCAGCCTCTTTACATGATTCAATCAAATCATCTGATACCTTGCTAACTTTTACTGTCGCTATATCATCCTTCACTTCAAACACTTCAGGACAGGTATCTTCGCATAACCCACACCCGGTACATAAATCTTTATCAACTACAGCTTTCATTTTATGTTATCCTCCTTCTATGATAATTGACAATTTCGAAATTTGTTAGGCGACTATGGATAAATCAACACCACTTTAATTTTTATTTTTCTTTGTAATTATCGACCAACGAT
>DASRME010000103.1:0-4765 GCA_035648095.1 Atribacterota bacterium
TGCTTTACCTGAACCCTTATAAATAGTATTATTCTCTATGGGAAAGAGTAGAAAGTGTAAACACCACTTGAAAGTAATACAGTTTATTTAATAAAAGAAATTAGATTAACTTTCTCATTTTATGTAAGGCGTTAAGTTCAGAAATGATTTTTTTTATGTTTGTGGTGTTTGTTTTAAAATGCACTCTCCCTTAATTAGTAGAATGATATATCCATAAAGAGTTTATTTATATTTTTTTAGGAGAGCTTAATATGGTAAACAAAAATTTTAATTACAAAATTAATGATTCCCAGGGAACAAATATAGAACCTATCCTTATTAAAGATTTTGATCTTAAGAAATATCACGATTATGAATTTTCTTTAAGTGAAAGGTGTAAAGATTTCTGGAATAAGAAGAAAGGGGTAGCTGTCTACCGTAGATTTAGGGTTCCGCGAGTTTTTGCTTCGGCCTGTAAAGATATGAAAACCTCTCTTGAATTGCAGCTTGGTGCACTGAATGAAAGTATGAAATATAAAGCTGATATCCCAAATTTCCTCGAACCTTGGTATGGTATTGGCACAATCACCAGTGCCTTTGGAGTTGATTATATCTGGTACGAAAGACAGGCGCCTGCTATTAATCCTTTTTTTAATAGTATAGAAGAGGTATTAAATTATCAATATCTTCCTGTAGAGAAAACAGAAATCGGAAAACATACCTTAGACATGATTGAATATTTTTTAGAAAAGACAGAAGGGAAAATTCCACTTTCTTTTGCCGATATACAGTCACCTTTGGATATTGCCTCACTTCTTTTGCCGATTGATAAATTATTTCTTGAGATGTACGATAATCCAGAGAAGTATACAAAACTGCTTTCCATTATAGTTGATTTATTATTAGATTTTACAAAAAAACAGCAGAAATTGATCGGTGATGCCTTGGTTTACCCTGGACATGGTTTTGCTAGTAGTCGGTATTTCAAGGGGATTGGTATGAGTGATGATAATACTATAATGGTATCGAATGACTTTTATGAAAGATTTGAAATTCCTTTTAGGAAGAAAATAGGTTTAGAGTTTGGAGGTTATGTTTTTCATTCCTGTGGTAATTGGTCTAAAAAAATTTCTGTCATTAAAAAAATAAGTAACCTTGTTATGGTGGATGGTGCTTTCTCGGAAGAAACAGATCCAGATCCTAATGTAGTTGAACCTTTTGCTGAACAGTTTGTAAATACCGGAATAATTGTAAATGCCAGAATAGTGGGGGATATCCAGACTATAACGGAAACAGTAAGGAAACTCTGGAAACCTGGCATCAAATTAATAGTGGTAACTTATTGCAAGAGCCCGGCTGAACAGGAGGAAGTTTATGAACGGATTCATGAAATCTGTTGTAATTAATTGCCGAAAATTTGAGAATAGTGCTGTAGGTTCAGAGGAATATAAATATATAAAACTGATTAATGCGTTACATAAAGGGAAAAGGAGAAGAGGAGAAATGACAGGTAGGGAGAGGATATTATCCGTATTAAGAGGAGATATACCTGATAGAGTTCCTGTGGGCTTATTTGTTCAGGAGGAGTACCTTGGTTGGTTTTTTCCAAATAAAAAAGTGATCGATAGGGTTACAGATGCAGTAGAGTGTGCCCGGGTTTTAGGGTTTGATTTAATTACCAGAGATAGAAAATTTGAAACTCCCTATTTTATGAAAAAAAGTTTTAAAAATTGGGAAGTTGATGAGAAAATTAGAAAAGACAAGGGTATGCTCTATCGGATTATAGATATAACTACTCCAGGTAGAACACTAAAACAGGTTGAAGCAGGTCCTTATGACCAAAGAACAGTATCCGGAATTCATTTTTCAACAGTTAAATATTTGATTGAAGATGAAGGAGATTTTGAGATCTTCCAAAAATATGTACCTGAGCTTGATTCAAAGACTATTTCCGAGATGAAGGAGAGGGCAAACTTTTCAAAGGAATTAATTGGTAATTTAGGCATTGCTGCTCCCTGGGGTTGGGGAGGAGTATTTAATCAGGCTGCAACCTATAGAAATATTCAAAACATATTAATGGATGCCTACCTTAATCAAGATTTCTATCGAGCCTATATGGAAAAGATGACGGAACTAATTATGAAAAGCAATAAAGCTTTAGCAGATACGAGTTTTGAATGTATCGGAATTCAGGGGAATATAGCCAATTCCGGGGTGGTTGGTGCAGATTTCTTCAATAAATATATTCTTCCTTATGAAAAACAATTGGTAAAAACTATTCATGATGCAGGTAAGTTTACCTTATATCATAACTGCGGCAAGGCCAGGGTCTTACAGGAAAGCTATATAAAAATGGGTCTTGATATGTGGGAGACGGTTGCAGGATCACCTCAGGGGGATAATGATTTAAAGGAAGCTAAGGAATTAATAGGTAATAAAATAACTATTTCCGGGAATCTGGATCAGGTAAATTTTATTAAAACAGCCAGTTTAGAAGAAATTGAACAAAAAGTTTCTGAACTAATACATATCGGGAAACCAGGAGGAAGGTATATATTTGCAGCATCCGATTTTTTGGAAAAGGGTACTCCTTTAAAAAATGTAAAAAGGGTTATAGAGGTTGCTAAAAGAGAAGGACGCTATTAAAAATAGGTATTATCTTTTTTAGAAATGAGGAAGGATTTTGACAGTGAATAGTAAACAATCAGGAAACTTTTTGCCCGTTACCTTTGTTTTTCACCCCGAGTGGTGGTATAAAAACTATGGCTTGAGTTTTGAAAGAGCGTTTTTCTATGACCCAGATACCCGGGTAGAGGCCGATTTAATGATGCGTAAAATACTTAATGAACGTTTCGGGAAATATAATATAGAAAAAGAGAATTCCATAGAACCCCGACCCTGTATTGGGGCGATTTATCTGGCAGCGGGATATATAATATCAGAGATGTTTGGCTGTGAGGTAAAATATACTAGAGATTCTTCACCACTGGTTATATCGAAAAATATATCTGATGAGAAAGCCGACAAGATTGAATCTGTGAATTTTAATAAAAACGAGACATTTCAAGAATTAAAAAAGTTGGTTGAACAACTTAAAAAGAAATTTGGTTATGTTATGGGTGATATAAACTGGCAGGGAATTTTAAATGTAGCATTGGATCTACGTGGAGATGAAATTTTTATCGATGTGTTAAAGAATCCGAAACGAGCAAGGAGAATTTTTCATGCTATTACAGAAACGATTAAAAATTTTGTTAATTATGTTAAAAGTGAAACCGGTACCTCATCTATTTCAGTAAATAGAGCGGTAAAATTTGTAAATCCAGAAATTAATTTACATTCAAATTGTTCAGTAGTTATGATTTCTGCTAACACTTATCGAGATATACTTTTAGAATATGATATTAAATTAGCAAAAGCTCTGCAGCCCTATGGGATTCATCACTGTGGAAATAACATGCATATTTATGCGGATAGTTATGCTCAAGTGCCCGGTATTTCCTTTTTTGATGTGGGCTGGGGATCTGATATAACCATCTGCCGTGAAAAACTACCTAAAGCATTTTTAAACCTACGTTACGATCCGGCAAAGATACAGAAAGTAGAACCAGAAGTAGTGAAAGAAGATATAAATAGGATGCTAAAACAATCAAGTAACTTGGACAAAACCGGCATCTGTTGTATTAATATGGGGTGGGATGTTCCTGACAAAAATATTCTTACTGTGATTGAAACTGTAGAAGAATACAGGAAAAAATTTATCTAGCGGTAGGGTTTTGTAAAGAGTTAGGAGATATTTTCTTATATTATAAAAATATGAATTTAAAAAAGTTGGCCTATTAAGATAAAAATGTGATATTATTTAGATAAGCCGGACCGAAGATCCCTAAACAGAAAGTTTGCTTTCTTGAAAAAGTATATTGGAACAGACAAGGCATTTGGGGTAAAGGATATTTTGTATCTACGATAGGTATAAACGAAGAAGTAATCCGAAGATACGTCCAATCACCAGAAAAGGAAGCAATAGGACAAGCAAAACTTGAGTTTTGAAAGTATCACGCTTATAAAGGCGTGGACATCTGTTAATTCCATAGAAGGAGAAATTTTATATGACAGATGAGCAGTGGCAAATTTTACTCGCTATCATCAAGGGTGAAAATCTAAAACCTCTTCCTGTTGGTTTTATAATTGACAGTCCTTGGCTTCCTAACTGGGCAGGAATAAGCATTTTTGATTATTTTTCAAACCCTGAACTTTGGTTTTTGGTAAATATAAAAGCTATTAAGACTTTTCCGGAAGTATTTTTTTTCCCTGGTTTTTGGTCAGAGTATGGAATGTGTTCAGAGCCTTCTGCTTTTGGCTCCAGATGTATTTGGGGCGAAAATGAATTTCCTTTTGCCGAAAAAGTTCTCCAAAGTATCAGTGATATACCTAATCTTCCTCAGCCTGATGTACATAAAGATGGTCTGCTTCCCTTTATAATCAAAAGGCCTATTCAATTCCAAAAGCATATTGAGGAGGAAGGGCAGCGGATTCGTTTTGCCGTTTCCCGAGGTCCTCTTAACATTGCCTCTTTCCTTATGGGAAGCACAGATTTTCTTATAGCACTAAAAACTCAACCAAAAGAAATAAATCTTTTTCTTAAACGTATATCCAATTTTATTATGGAATGGCTCTGGTTTCAGAAAGAAACGTTTCCTTCTATCGATGGGATGTTTTTGTTGGATGATATGGTGGGTTTTCTGGGGGAAGGCGATTTTTGTACGTTTGCTCTTCCTTTTCTCAC